>CAZRMB010000077.1:0-9500 GCA_964600925.1 uncultured Syntrophomonas sp. | reverse complement strand
TCAGGCCTTAGAAGCAACCGATCGGTGGGGGATTTTCAAGTGGCCACAGGTGGGGATTTTGGGTGGCCACCCGGGCCTGATGCAATGTATAAAATTTTTCTTTATGCAGATAGTTCTCAGATAGGTGTTTATTAAAAATGAGTCGTCCTTTTAGATATGGAAGATTATTTGATGTATGTCGATACCTTCTTGTTAATCCAGAATGTATGAGTGTTTTAACTTCATCAATGAATATTCTATAATAAAGATCAATCAGGGTAATATTTTGCAATTTTAAATCTGTTCTTGAAATGCTATCAATATTTATATGGCCACATATCTGCAGCATATGAATGAGGGCATTATGCCATTTGTTTTTCACATCATTGGTTATTTCCTTTTTATCTGCTTTGGGTAGCACCTCAATAATTAAATTACCCACTTGGAATACGCCCACATAGTTCTTAAAATATATACGATTGTTCCCAACATTAAAAAATTTATTACCAAATCGCTCATTATATTTTACAAGCAGCTTAAAATGAGATGCGGTAATATTTGCCTCATCTACATTTAAATGAGTATATTCAAATACTTTAATCACTTTCATATATCTTCTTATATGCATTCCAATTGTCTGGGATAACTACTTGATAGATTTTCTTTTCAGTATAATCTGAGAAATCCAAATCAAATTTTTTAAATAGAGAAATTTTATCTTTTTGTCTTACAAAATCCGGTCCCAAAATAAGACCAATTAATTGAGGTTTGCCATAGAAATATTCCTCAAGTAATGGAATAATTCTATTTTTGAAAACAGTTTGCAAATCACCAATTTTTTTAATTCCCATAAAATAAGAATGACCAATTAAGTGATCTTTATCCAATATAAGTTCCAGTCTTGCATTAATTGCATTTAGCATTTTTTCCAGATCTATATTTTCATTCTTGTGTTTTTCCAGAGAGAGCAACTCTGCTTGTGGTGATTTTTCGACAAAAGTAAAGCGCCTTCGTAATGCTGAATCCAGTGCTTCTATACTTCTGTCCGCTGTATTCATTGTGCCGATCAATACAAGGTTACCAGGTACTCCGAACTCCGCTTTTGAATATGGAAGGGTTACTGTAGTGTCTTTATCTCCACCTAGCCTTTTATCTTCTTCTATCAGTGTAATCAATTCTCCAAAAACATTGGCAATATTGCCACGGTTTATTTCATCAATAATCAAATAGTAGGGCTGAGCCTTTAAAAATCTTTTTGCTCTGTTCTCTTTGCTGTCTTTAATAGCTTCCTGTAAATCACTATAGTCTGCTAGTTGAGCAGCTTTATCGCAGGCATTATAGAAAATACCATGTTTTATTTCGTATTCTATTTCACTTTTCTGTTCAATTTCCTCTTCGTTTTTTTCTTCTGATAATTTTGGTTTAATGCCTTCTATAAAATCCTCATAGCTATAAGATTGATGAAATGTTGTGAAATTGTATAGTTTTTTAAATATTGATTTAGTTATAACTGTATCTCCGAAGGTAAATCCTTTTTCAGTTAAGCCATCGATTAATGTTTTCCATCGTTGGCCATCATTAATGCCGGAGAAAGTTTTTGTTGAAGTGGTGTTTAAAAGAATAGGAGTATCAAATTGTGCAAGCCATTTCACTTCGATGGTCTGAAAATCGAAAGAGTTATTATTGGCCTTTTTTACGTCGTAATCGCTCAATGCTTCAGCTATTGCAAGGCACTGATTTCCTCTGATAATACAAAAATAATCGCCCTTTTTAACTTCAGAAAAGCGTCTACGAATTTTGTAATTATCAGTTGATGAATCGAGCTTCTTCAGATCCCCTAATTCTTTTCCGCACCACTCATAACCCAGTTGATTACTATTTTTTAATTCATTCCATAAAGAACCATTGCGACCGGGCGCCAAATGCCAGAAAGTCTTATTTAGGTTGAGATTGCCTCGTGGTTCTATTTTTATACCGACATTTTCATTGGTATCCAAGTCTCCAATTAGGTTCAAAACATAAAAGGTTTTTCCCGTTCCCGGAGGGCCATAAAGAATAATATTTTTACTTTCATAACCAAGTGCATCCAGATCGTCTTTTATTTCATCTTCAGGTGTGTCCATTATTTCCTTACTTTTATAGTCACAACAAAAAAGATCATATATTTGCAAGATAGATAAATCATCTGTTACTAGTTTTTTACCTATATTATTTGGCGCTGTGATAATTTTAATAGTTTTATCTTTGTTAATCTGGCCACTACCAAGCATGTTTGTATTATCTTTAAATGCTCTAATAATATCGGAAGAGATAAATGATGATTGGAATAGTTTCCATTGAGCCCCCTCTCGGTATAATTGAACATCTTCAGTAGTCTGTAATGCATTGCTTCTACTATCAATGATATGGATTTTTCTATATGTCTCTTGATTTTTGTAAGTATTTATATCTTTTAATAATTCTTCTGTAAACTGTTTGTTAAATTCTATAGGAAAGAAAGCTTTTCTACTTTTTGCTGTTGATCGAACTGTTAAAACCACAAGTTCCATGCTTAAAGTAAAATACTTTATGGCGGTCAACTGCTTTGTGTTGATACCGAGATCGTTAATGATAATTTCAAATTTTAAAATATCTTTACCATCTTTTTGGGACCACTCTTCAGCCTTCCATAATTGTATTTTACTCCCCCCAATCGTGTAGCAATAGTCGCCCGGCTGTATGCCATTGAACCAGCTGCTATCTTTAGAAGCTTGGTAATATCCTTCATCTATCTGAGCTTTGTCAATTTTTGTAGAAATTTTACCAAAAAACAATCTCACTTAGGATTCCTCCACTTTTCTGTCATAGAAATTTATAAAAATTAATATATTGAAATCGATTCCAACTACCCATTAGAAGTATTCTTGAATACTGGTATATGTTTCTTTATTTCATCGACTTTAGATTTTTCTCTCCACAATATTTCACGCCCCTATAGCGCAATTCATTTTTTGCAAGTCTTAGAATGCTCTCAACATAATCAAAGCAGCCCTTTTCAAACCATATTGGAGTTATACCTAAACTAGCCAGATGGGCATTACGTACAACAATTTCTTGCTCATTCTCTGGAGCTTGCTCAATAGAAAAATGCTGCGGCGTCATTGCATCGCCTATGGCTAACTTGACAGCCTTAAATACCTGTATTGTTCTGTCTTTATTCAGACTGCAACCTAAAAATAAAAGACTACTGGTTCTGTAATAGTACGAGAGTAGTTTTGGTATCGGCAACGTCATATCCAGTTGATCACAGCCATAAGCTTGATCATACTGGTTCTTGCCAAGGATACATTTTGCTGAATTCTTGATATCACCGTGCAGTTTGATTATGGTCACTCTGTCGGCGTCAGGTATATCAAGAACATTCAAGTCATTAATGACTTGCACAGCGTTTTCTTGACCCGTATCAAATGCCTGTTCGATTAGGCGGTCATAATTTGTAGTGATTACTGTGTCTGAAAATATCTCAGTCAATAGTAAGGTAGTATCGGTAATTTTTCCAGTACGTGAAAAAACATCACGAATTTCCTGAGTAAATACATCTCGACCTCGAATGTTCTCAATTTCTTCGATTATTTTTTCGTAGTGCCCATTACCAAGCAAGTTTTCAATATGCTTTTTTAAAATACCTGCCGTTCTTCCTTGCTGCCGTAAATGATTTTTCCAGCTCGGAAAGCCACCAGCTACGGATATTCCTGCGCCAACAAAAGGAACTACTGTTCCCTCTTCCAAATATTGAATCAACTGATCAAAATGATCTATATTACGCTGAAACCAATGGTCGTCTATAAATTGTTCACACAAATATTCTTTATTCAGGGCTTCGTTATGACGTGCAACACGATACTCTCCAAAAACCTGGTCGTAGGCTTCCTTGTCACCTGCAAACAAGGCTTTACTTGGTTGTGCTAATCCATCGATATTATTCTCTTTGCGAACAGCAATGGCCTCATCACTTTCAAGCCAATCATTGAAATCAACAAAAAGCTCGAAAAGCTTGTGTTCATCCCTATCACACCAGGTTTCTGCTTGATCTATCATATAGTTTTTCTGATTTTTTTTTCTATTAAACTGTTACCTTATCGACAATGGCATCGGCTAACTGGATTTGGGTGATTTGGGCTTCTTTCAGTCTGGCCTTAAGTACATCGCACAGGGCCATTAATTTATCAACTTCGGCGATGATGCGGCGCTGTTCATTAATAGGAGGGATTGGCACAATCATGCTTTTCATAATTGTAGCATTAACATTTGCTTGACCACACTGCTGCTTCAAATAAGGTTCAATTTGAGTCATACGAAATAAAGGTGTATTCATGGCAAGATTAAGAAAGACTGAATGAACGCAATTCTCCATGCATCGGATTCTAACCAGATATGATGCAAAAGTGTAAGCATTATCTGGTCCAGTAAAGACACCTGTTTTTCCAACAAGTTCAGCACTATTTGTTCTATTATAAAGCAAATCACCTTTTTTTAGATAAAGGTTAGGTAATCCCTCAACGCTTGTAGATACTAGCTTTTGGCCACCCAGTATAACTTTTCCATTTTGTATATCACCCATTGTTAAAACTGGGATTCCTTCAATGTTCTGAAATGTTTTTTCTGACATACCATATTCCGTGTATAAAGAAGCCTCACCAATGCGGCTCCACTCCCATCTTGCAGGCAATTCAAAAGGTTTTTCATTGTCATTGATTTTGGGTAAGGCTTTCTCTTTCTTAATTTTTCCTTCTTGAATCAATTGCACTTTCTCTTTGGCGATTTTTTCCAGAAGTACGCTGGCTGGCTCGTCTATCGGGTCTTGGGGAACAAGTTTACCCATGACGGCTAGCTGTAGAATGGTTTGTTTGAGTTGGTCGATGCTTTGTTCGGTGGTAAACAGGATATCGAAGAGGTTGGCAATGCGTCGCCATGCTTCGCTAAACTCATCCGAATTGGAGGCAGTTGTAAGTGTGGAAAGCAGCGTTTCCACAAGGGTTTGCTGGGTCATGTCATTATCTGTTTGTTGTTGTTCTAACTTGTCGCATAAATCCATCAATTCATAGACTTTGGCGACGATTCGATGTTGCTCGCCTCGTGGTGGCACAGGCAATAATCGCGGTGCAATATCATTCTTACTGAAACCATCTTGTGCAGATCTGGTTATACTTAAGAAGTAACTTTGGATAAGCGGACTCTGCATAAGATTAAAAAGGAACGTCTTTTGATAAACTGAAAATTCATCTATTAGCTTTATCAAAGCTACATTATATGCGCCATCTTTGCCCCAAAAAACTTTCCCAACAGACGCACCGTATCTGCCTACCATAATATCTTTTGCTGTGCAGAATTTTGAAACACTTTCACGGGGTACGTAAATATTTTGTGGGTTTGACCCTAAATCTCTTATTTGAATAAGTTGAACATAACCGTCAAGCGCGACATTTGAAAAATTACTTTTAGGCGGCTGACTGCCACCCGTAAAATCAAGTATATCAATAAAACGTACCCATGCCCAAATATCTGGCACATTAAATGGCTTCTCATCTTCCGAAATTTCAGGCAAAGGCTTTTCTTTTTGTATTTTGCTCTCTTTAACAAGTTTTATTTTTTCTTTGGCGATCTTTTCCAAGAGGACGCTGGCAGGCTCATCATTTGGGTCTTGAGGAACAAGTTTACCTCTAACAGCCAGCTCTAAAATCAGTTCGCGCAGCTTTTTTATTCCATGTAGACTTCGATTGTTAAAACCATTCCCGCGGCCTGTGCCGTTCTTTTGGATTTGGGCAGTTGTCCAGATGTCAATATTTTCGGTTATCAGATTGACCATGGCTAAGACGCTTTCCCGCCATTTAGCGCTGCCGCCAGGATGGTTTTAAGTTGATCGCGCAGCTTTTGGATCTCTTTTTGTTGCATGGCGTAAATCTTGAGCAATTCATCGGGGTCGTGGCTGATCTGTTCACCGACATGGGGATTTTTGATGTCGAGGTTGTAATTTCGGGCTTTGATGTCATCGATGGACACTTTCCAGGCCTGCTCGGTTTCTACCCTGGTCTTGAATGCGTTTTCTTCCTTACCCCACCATTTGATTTCCGGTTGAAATTCTTCAAAATGGATTGGTTTTGTCTTATTGTAGCTCTTGGCTCCTTCCGGGTAGGGGTGTTCATAATACCAGATGTTTTGGGTTGGCCGGCCCTTGGTGAAAAACAACAGGTTTGTTTTGATGCCCGTGTAAGGGTTGAACACACCGTTGGGCAAGCGCACGATGGTGTGCAAGTTGCACTCCGTCAACAGCTTTTCCTTAAGGCGGGTTTTCATGCCTTCACCAAAGAAAAAACCGTCAGGCAGGACAACGGCGGCGCGCCCCTGCTCTTTAAGCAAATGAATAATCAAGGTTACAAACAAATCGGCGGTTTCGCGGGTACGCAGTGTGGCTGGAAAACCATTTTCGATGCCATCTTCCTCCATGCCGCCAAACGGCGGGTTCGTAACGATAATATTGACGCGGTCTTTAGGCTTGTAGTCGAGCAAAGGGCGGCTCAATGTGTTGTCATGCCTGATATTGGTTGGCGTGTCGATACCGTGCAGGATCATATTCGTGATGCAAAGCATATAGGGCAGCGATTTTTTATCCACGCCATGAATTGATTCCTGCAGGATCTCCTCATCTTTCGGCGATCTGACGAAATGAGTACGCTTGTGCTCTATGACGTTCGCCAAAAATCCACCGGTACCGCAGGCAGGATCAAGGACGGTTTCTTCCAGTTGCGGGTTGACGCGATCCACAATAAATTTCGTCACTGCGCGCGGTGTATAGAATTCGCCGGCATTACCGGCACTTTGCAGGTCTTTGAGTATTTGCTCGTAGATATTGCCGAAGGTGTGGCGGTCGCTTTGCACATTGAAGTCAATTTCGGAAATTTTATTGATTACCTGCCGTAAGAGGGTGCCGGATTTCATGTAGTTGTATGCATCTTCAAATATATCTTTCACCACCTGCGCCCTTTTGCCGTTTGGCCCTGTGGTGTTAAGTTTGTTTTTTAAAGTCGGAAAGAGTTGAACGTTGACAAAATCGGCCAGCTCCTCACCGGTCTTGCCTTCCGGATCTTTAGCCCAGTTACGCCAGCGCAGATGCTCCGGCAGGGGGGATTTGTATTTTTTTTCCAACAGCTCCAGTTCTTCTTCCCGGTCATCAAAAATTTTTAAAAAGAACATCCAGACCATCTGGCTGATGCGCTGGGCATCGCCATCGACGCCAACATCTTTGCGCATAATATCCTGAATAGATTTAATTATTCCCGAAACGTTACTCATGCTGATTTTTCTTTCTCTTGCTTAAACAATTCCTGCTCCAATTCCAAAACAGCTTTTTCATAATTGGCTTTGCCGCCAAAGACCTTGTTGATAATTTCCATGGGTGTGCCGATCTGACTGAAGGGGTGGAGTTTCAGCACCCTGGCATTTTCCATGCTTTCGATGCCGCGGTCGGCGTATTTGTCCAGAAGCGCATCGAGCACGGCACGGGCCTGCTCGCCATACTTTGTAAAGTAGTTGCGCTTTTTGACGTTGTCGGCCCGCTCTCTTCGTGTAAGCGGGGGCTGGTCATAAGCGATATGACAGATCAGGTCAAAATCTCCGTAATCCCGGCCTACTTCTTCAGCCAGATTTTCCAGAATAATGCCGTGCTCTTCCAGCAAATCAATGATGGCCTGTTTTTTCCCAGCGCTGTTCCAATGTCTGAGAAATTCGTCGAGTGAGGCGAACTCCGCTTTTATTTGTTTGCGGGTAAAATCACGATAGGATTCGGTAATTAATTGCCCTTCCGGGCCGTAATATTCGACACGTTCGGCAATAATCGTTACCGGGACACCATTGATGACATATTTCTTTGTTTCGTCCGTACCATCTTCTCCGCCACCACCTTCCTCATCGCTTCCGTCCGGATCGGGCGGTACCGGGTCTTCATCATCGGTTGGCTCAAATATCACAACGGGTTCGCCGTCAAAATCCGGATCGCGAAAGAGTTCCGTCGCTTTTTTGAAATCCATGATGGTGAAGAAATATTTGTTGAATTCTTCTTCTATGCGGGTGCCCCGCCCGATAATCTGTTTAAATGTGGTCATGGAGTTGATGGTTTTATCGAGTACAATAACCCTGCATGTTTTGATATCGACGCCGGTTGTCAAAAGTTCCGAGGTTGTGGCGATTACCGGAAATCGGCTTTCCGAATCGCGGAAGTTATCCAGCTCCGCTTTGCCTTCAACGCTGTCACCGGTAATACGCATAACGTATCGGGGATGATCAAGGGCAAGTTGACCGGCGGCATTTACAATGGCCGCCCGCATGCGTTCGGCATGGTCGATGTCTTCACAAAAGATAATTGTTTTGGCATACGGATCGGTGGCACGAAGGAGCTGCATAACACGCTTGGCCACCAGTTTGGTTCGCTGGTTCAACACGAGGATGCGATCCATATCTTTTTGGTTGTAAGTGCGGCCTTCGATTGCCTGCCCCAAATCATCCGTCATGCCGGGCGGGGGTGTCCAGCCGTATATGTCTTTGTCGATATCAATGCGGACAACCTTGTAGGGAGCAAGAAAGCCGTCCGCGATTCCCTGTTTGAGACTGTAAGTGTAAACAGGCTCGCCAAAGTAGTTGATGTTGGAAACATATTTTGTTTCCTTGGGTGTGGCGGTCATGCCGATTTGAATAGAGTTCCCAAAATAATCAAGGATTTCCCGCCAGGCTGAGTCCTCGGCGGCGCTTCCCCGATGACATTCATCAATGACGATCATGTCAAAAAAATCGTGAGAGACATTCTTGAAAATCTTATCTTCTTCATCCGGGCCCGTAATGGCCTGATAGAGGCCCAGATATATTTCATAAGCCGGATCAATTTTCCGGTTTTTGATCTTTATCATGACCGAGCCGAATGGTTTGAAGTCATTGACCAGAGTTTGATCAGCCAGGAAATTCCGGTCGACCAGAAACAGAATCCTCTTGACAACTTTTGCTTTCCACAGACGCCAGATGATTTGAAATGTTGTATATGTTTTGCCCGTGCCCGTGGCCATGACCAGCAACACGCGCTTTTGGCCTTTGGCAACTGCTTCCACAACCCGGTTGATGGCTTCCACCTGGTAATAGCGCGGTTCTTTGCCGGAACTGTCAGAATAATAAGGCTGCAGGACAAGGTCTTCTGCCTGATCTTCGATACCGCGAAACACTTTATAACGTTGCCAGATTGTTTGCGGCGACGGAAATAATTCCAGGGCAAATTGCGTTTCGATATCCTCTCCGGCAGCAGGGCATTTGTTATGAGATGCAAAGGCATCGCCATTGGAGCTCAATGCACTGGGCACTTCGAGTATTTCTGCATACCCTAAAGCCTGCTGCATTCCCTGGCTGACGGTATGATTGTTATCTTTTGCCTCCACTACGGCAATGGGAACACCGGGTTCCTGATACAGGACGTAATCCGCAAATTTTTTCTTTTTTTTGTTACG
>CAZRMB010000076.1:0-9611 GCA_964600925.1 uncultured Syntrophomonas sp. | reverse complement strand
AAATTATCACCATCCAGCATCCGTGCCAGTTCTGTTATTCGGGACTGATCATCCAGTTTGGAAACACTGGTGAAAGTACGTCCGTTTTCCACATACTTGTCAAGGAATAAATGCTGATCAGCATAACTGGCCAATTGTGGTGAATGGGTAACGAGAATCAACTGGTGTTGCCTGCCCAACCGGGCTACTTTTCTAGCCATGGCATTTAAGGCAGTCCCCCCCAATCCTGCATCGATTTCATCAAAAATCAAAGTCGGGAACTTGTATATCTCGGCCAGAGAAGTTTTGAGGGCCAGGATCAGGCGTGATATTTCTCCGCCGGAAGCGATCCTGGCTGCAGGGCGAAGCTCTTCCCCTGGGTTAGGCGAAAATAGGAACTCTGCTTCATCCATTCCTCTTTCACCGGGCTGAGGCAATGAAGTTATCTGGATCTTAAATCTTACATCCGGCATATTCAATTCACTTAGCTCCCGCGCTACTTTTTCTTCCATTTGCAGCGCGGCCGTACTCCGATAGTGGCTTAATTCTCCGGCCAGTCTATAATATTCCTCCTGTTGGCGCTGTAATTCTTCATTCAGTTTGTCTTGCTGTTCCTCGCTGTGCTCAAGTATTTCCAGTTCACTGCGGCACTGCGCCTCAAAGGTCAGAATATCTTTTATGGAAGGCCCGTACTTTTTTCCCAGCTTACTGATTTGATAAAGCCGGTCATCCAACTTTTCCAATTGATCCGGTTCAAAATCCAGCGTATCTTTGAAAGCTGATAACTGAGCGGACATATCCTGCAAGCTACAATTAATGTTTTCGAGTTCTGCCAGTATTTGTGCAAACAAGCTGTCCTGCCTGAACCCGGCAGCCATGTTGGCAGCTGAAGCAATGAGATCATAAGCACTGGCACCATGTTCAGAGCCGTATAAATATTCCAGCATCTGATTGCTTCCCTGCATATACTTGCCGGCGTTGCGAATCCTCTCCCGCAGCGCTTTGATCTCCTCTTCTTCGCCTTCACGCAGATGAGCATCTTCAATTTCCTTGATTTGATACTGCAAAAAATCCATTCTCTGGGCACGTTGCTGGCGACTCTTTTCCAGCTTGGTTATTTGCTCCTGCAAAGTTTTGATCCCGGCATAGCTCTCAGCAACCTGGTTAATCAGTTCTGCGCCATTAACCGCAAAACTGTCTATATAATCCAGATATTTGTCCACCTGCAGGAAATCATGGCGGTCATCCTGAGATTGCATATCTACCAATAAACTGCCCAAATATTTCAGTGTGCTGAGGGGAACATTTCTCCCGTTAACCCGGGCGGTGTTCCTGCCATTGGCAAATATTTCCCGACTGAGCACCGCTTCCCGGTTATCATCTTCGATTAATCCCTGTTCCATCAGAAACAAATAAGCCTCGTTATCAGGCTGTATGGCAAAGACAGCTTCAACGACGGCTTTTTTCGATTCATCGCGGACATAGTCGTTTTTGCTTCGTTCTCCCAGAACCAAGCCCAACGCATCCATTATTATTGATTTGCCCGCCCCGGTTTCTCCAGTAAGAACATTTAAGCCCGAGCTGAAATCAAGTCTTTGTTCTGCAATGAGAACAAAATTCTTTATGTACATTTCCTGCAACATTGTTTAATACCCTTTTCTTATTCCTCAATATACCGACGAAATTCATCCATCACTGTATCAACTTTTTCAAGCGGTTTAATGAGTACGAAAATAGTATCGTCTCCAGCAACGTTTCCTAATATATTGACATTGTCCATGGCATCGATTACAAACCCAACCGTTTGAGCTGTGCCAGGCAGCGTTTTAATGACTATAATATTTTCACTGAAGTCGACATTGATCACAGAATCCTTGAATACTCGTTTCATCCGTTCCAGTGAACTCTTGGGGTTAGTGACATCAGGCAATGCATAATGATAACCGTTTGTATCCGGAATCTTGGTCAAACGCAGTTCTTTAATATCCCGGGAAACAGTCGCCTGGGTCACATCATAACCACGTTTGCGCAGTGCGTCACACAACTCTTCCTGGGTGCTGATCAGTTCGCTGGTCAAGATGTCTCTGATGGCAAAATGTCTTCTCGCTTTCATTGCTTGCCTCCCCTTCATCCCTGGATTTTTAAATTTCTCATCTCTATGATAAGTGATAATCAATTACTCTCATTGCGCCATAATTTGGTGTTAACGGTATGGAAGAACGATTCATCGTTGAAACGCAGCAGTTTAACTTTGTGAGGTGCCTTTCTGACAATAACATATTGATTCTCGTTCAACTCGTTTTTTACCTGCCCGTCTACGGAAATTTCGGCTGGACCATCTGCCTGCGGATAAACGCAGATATCCTTGCCTCCGTCAACAACCAACGGCCGGCGGTATAAATGATATGCGGCCAAAGGTGTCAGCAACAGGACTTCCAGTAATGGATCAATAACCGGTCCTCCAGCTGAAAGTGAATAAGCGGTTGAACCCGTGGGGGTGGCAATAATCATTCCATCGCCGCGGAACATAGCATGTGACTGACCGGCAATTTTTATATCAAGACTCAAAATCCGACCCCGTAAAGATTTGAAAGAAACTTCATTCAAACCGTAATATCTGTTCTGCAGTTGATCCTTGTGCATAATATCTATTTCCAGCAGCATTCTCTCATCAAGCGAGTATTCCTGCCGGATCAGTTTATCAAGTGAACATTCTATTTCCGTTACTTCAATACTGCTCAGGAATCCTACCGTGCCCATATTTACGCCCATGATCGGAATGTTGCAGGCACCGTACAGATGCGCAACCCGTATCAGGGTGCCATCTCCGCCCAGAACAATAATGATATCGATATTATCATCAAACTTAATGGCTGAATAAGCTTCCGCTGTGATTACTTCTATCCCTGAAGTGTGCAGCTGCCTGGCTATTTTCTCAGCCATCTGAGAGCTTTCCGCAATACGCTCATTATTGACGATCAGTATTTTCACAAGCTTTTTCCTCCCGTAAACGCTGTGCATGTCTGACAACTTCAGCAATCCTGGCTTTTATATCAGACAAAGCTTGCGCATCAGAGCGCAAATGGATAAAATACTCGATATTGCCTTTCGGTCCCATGATCGGTGAATACGTTATCCCAATGCAGTTAAACCCCGCTGTTTGAGCAGATGTAATGCAATGTTCAAGAACCTCGGCATGAACTTTCGGGTCTTTTACAACCCCGTTCCTGCCGACTTTTTCGCGACCAGCCTCAAATTGAGGTTTGATCAGGGATACAATACTGCCATCCTCTTTTAACAGATCTTTCAAAACCGGGAAAATAAGCGTGGTCGATATAAAAGATACATCCATGGTGACAATATCAACTTTTTCCCCCAGATTTTCCAGTTTGAAATAGCGGATATTGGTCCTTTCCCAGACGATTACCCGGGGATCATTGCGCAGTTGCCAATCCAGCTGACCATAGCCAACATCAACGGCGAAAACCTTGGCCGCTCCATGTTGCAATGCACAATCCGTATAACCGCCGGTGGATGCTCCAATGTCAAGTACGGTCCGACCGTTGAAGTCCAGCTGTAAATCGCGGATTGCTCCCTCGAGTTTCAGCCCTCCCCGGCTTACATAAGGTTGCCGGACCGAGGTAATGATGATATCGGTTTCCGGATGCATCTTCAGTCCGGGTTTGTCGATTAATTTACCATTAACCTGCACTTCTCCGGCCATAATCATAGCCCGGGCTTTTTCACGGCTTACGGCCAGCCCCTTCTCGAAGAGCAGTGCATCCAGTCTAATTTTCTCCAATCTTGCGCAGCTCCCAGTTTGAATTGGGTATCAGATCCGGCCAGTGATTTATAATCTTCTCCGCCATAGATTCCGGATCCAGGTCAAGGTCATGAAAAAGGATCTCTACCTTGCCTTGTTCAATAAACTCATCCGGTATACCCAACCTTAGTATATCAGTTTCAATTCGGTGGTCAGCCAAAAGTTCAGCCACCGCCGAGCCAAAACCACCCTGCAGGCAATTGTCTTCGATCGTAACCAGTCGGCCAAGTTCTTTGGCCAGGTAAGTAATCGCATCAACATCCAGCGGTTTAACAAAACGGGCATTTAAAAGGGTCGCTTCTATTCCATGCTCTGCCAATATAGCGCTCAGATCCCTGGCCATCTCCACGGTTCTGCCAATCGCCACAATACCCAGATCTTTTCCTTCTCTCAATGTACAGGCACTGCCAATCTTTATACTGCAACGCTGTTCTTCAATCTCCACCCCGGCTCCAATTCCGCGGGGATAGCGGATCGCAACAGGTCCATCGACTGTAAAAGCAGTATGTAACATATCCAGGAATTCATTCTCGTCCGCCGGGGCCATTATGGTCAAATTCGGGACAACGCGGAGATAGGAAAGGTCAAATACCCCATGATGAGTGGGGCCATCCTCGCCCACCAGTCCAGCCCGGTCGATGGCGAATATAACCGGAAGGTTTTGCAGCGCAACATCATGCAGGATCTGATCATAAGCTCGCTGCAGAAAAGTTGAATAAATACAGACTACCGGTTTCAACCCTGATTTGGCCATACCTGCAGCCATGGTAACTGCATGTTGTTCGCAAATACCGACATCGAAAAAGCGCTCCGGAAATTTCAAAGCGAAATTTTTTAAACCGGTACCGCTGGCCATGGCTGCGGTTATCGCTACCACCTTGTCATCCTGCAAGCCCTTGTCGACCAGGAACTGACCGAATATTTCCGTATAACTGGGCAGAAGTTTGCGGGCTGTTTTGCCCGTATTTATATCGAAAGGGCCAATCCCGTGAAAAAGATCAGGGTCATTCAGGGCTGGCTGGTAACCCCTGCCTTTTTGGGTGATGACATGCACCAGTACCGGGCCCTTCATTTTACGTACATTACCGAGGACGGTTGTCAATTCCTCAAGGTTGTGCCCATTGACCGGTCCTATATAAGTGAAACCCAGTTCTTCAAACCAGATCCCTGGTACCATCAAATATTTGACCGTATCCTTGAATCTGCCGGCGGCTCTGGCTAAATTGGGCCCGATGCCCGGTATCCGGCTTAATACACTCTCGATTTCATCTTTGGTACGAGCGTAAGATGGGTCGGTACGCAAACGATTAAGATAGGATGACATAGCACCCACATTTTTCGAAATGGACATTTCATTGTCATTTAATATAACCGTTAAATCACGGCCTGCATTGCCGGCATTGTTTAATGCCTCGTAGGTCATGCCTCCCGTCAGTGCTCCGTCTCCGGTCACTGCAATGACTGAATAATTCTGATTCTGAATGTCCCGGGCCAAAGCCATGCCAAGCGCAGCCGAAATAGACGTGCTGCTGTGCCCGGTATTAAAGGCATCATAAGGCGATTCCTCTGACTTTGGAAAACCGCTGATCCCGCCATATTGACGCAACGTAGACATCTTGTCCTGACGTCCGGTCAATATTTTATGTACGTAGCTTTGATGACCAACGTCCCAGATAATTTTGTCATGGGGAGTATCATAGACATAATGCAGGGCAATGGTCAGTTCCACAACGCCCAGATTGGAAGCCAAGTGACCGCCGCTGCGGGATACGCTTTGGATGAGTTGCTGACGAATTTCGGCAGCCAGTTCGTTCATTTCAGCAACAGTTAGTTTTTTTAAATCCAATGGTGAATTTATTTTTTTAACTGCAGGCAATTGCTCACCTTCTACTCTTAAAAAATTCAATGCCGGTTAACTGCTCCCACCACTCCATCACCATGGCTACTCGAAAGATTATGGTGTTGGCGTTGTCAATCGCGATGTTTTTGCCAATGGCTTTTCCGCCTACTGTCAAAGCGGCAATCAGGCTGGTCATTGCTGCACCCGTAAGCACGGTATCAGGTACAGAAAAGTTTTCCACCAGATTAAAAATGATAGCAGCACCGATGGCGCCGCTCAGAGTCCCGGCAATGTCGCCGATAACATCGTTACAGTAATTAGCGACCACACTGGCATTTTTAGTTATTCTCACCGCTTGCGCAGCCCCTGATACCTTTTTAGCCGCCTTGGCATTAAACGGCGGTAAAGTGGCCGCGGCAGCTGCAGTTCCTATAATATCGAAAAAGATTCCCAAGGCGATTATGATGAATAATAAGATCACCGCTACCCAAACATCATTAATAGCAGTGATCAGCGCCTGAGAACCAACGCTTGCCAGTAGAGCGATAAAAAAAGTGAAAAAAGCAACAAATAAAGCAGCTATAATATTATCCCTGTTTAAATGATCACGCAAAATACAATGAGCCTCCGTTAAATGCGGAAAAGGCAAAAGGTTATTTATTGAGTAAACGCTGTGACATAGGTCCAGCAGGTTTTCCCCGCAGTTCACCCGACTGTCGCCAGACGGGCGGTTTCCCTTTATGACTGCTTCATGTCGTCACCGAGCATGGGGCTGGATTACCACTAAGTTCACACTTTAATCCTCAATAAATCGTGCCGTAAAAGCACACAGTCTAGGAGTTTTCCTCGACAACCCACATCCTTTTCTAGCCTCTTTTGCAGTTTATGATTTCAAAGCAGGCAACAATACTTCGGCCAAAGCATTGTCACCCCCAAAAGCTTATCCGCCATCACCACGCAAGGCAGGCTACACTGCACCCAGTCCTACCGGAATGCAGGTTTTCCTGTATCAGTTGGAACTGATACAAGCCTCCACGGATGGTGGGGTCGTATCCGCATGCCATTGCGGGTTGCCCCAGCACCCTTAACTCCCAGCGCCGACCCCTGATTGGGCATCACAAGCCGGTACCAGAATCTTCATCGATGTGCCCGTTACGGATTTTTAGGCCCGTATTGAAAAAGGATAGGGTTGACTAGAATACTGCAACCTTTTTGCCCTGTTATTCCAGTAAGACATTATACCATAATAATACGAAAAATAAAAAGCAGAGCTATCAGTTGCAGGAATGGTTTTAATTGGTTCTGTGCAGCGAGTATATCGCCAGGCTGCGCAGGAAATCTGCTTCGCTGCCAAAGTCACGCAGACTTTGCAGGCAAGCTTCAACTTCCCGGTTTGCCATATCCCTGGCACCAGTAAGACCATAGCAGGTCGTATAAGTCATTTTCAAGTTCTTTTCATCACTGCCTACCGGTTTGCCCAGCAATAACTGGTCACCATCCACATCCAAAATATCATCCGTTATCTGAAATGCCAGCCCAAAGTGATGGGCGTAATCAGTTAGGGCAGCCAGACCCTTTTCGTCCATCCCCCCAAGGATCGCGCCGATGCGTAGAGAGGCCTTAAACAAGGCACCGGTTTTTAAAAGATGTAATTTTTCCAAACTCTCCTGTTCATTTTGATATTCAATATTCAGGTCCATGACCTGACCGCCGATCATTCCCTCACTGCCGGCAGCTTTCGCAACTTCATCGATGACCTGCAGCAATCTCCGGGCATCAACTCCCGGCCAAGCTGACGTTTGGGCCA
This sequence comes from uncultured Syntrophomonas sp., assembly GCA_964600925.1. GTDB lineage: Bacteria > Bacillota > Syntrophomonadia > Syntrophomonadales > Syntrophomonadaceae > Syntrophomonas_B. The sequence goes on along the minus strand of CAZRMB010000076.1, from coordinate 2,162 downwards.
GCAACTGGAACGCTCCGGTGAGCAAACCATCTCCGGCCAGAATCGCATTGGCCTCACCAAATACGATATGGCAGGTTGGTTTGCCGCGGCGCAGATCATCATCATCCATGGCAGGCAGGTCATCATGAACCAACGAATAGGAATGGATCATTTCCAGGGCACAAGCCAGATTAACCAGAGCTTCGCCTTCATATCCGGCAATTTTTCCGCCTTCCAAAACCATGATCGGGCGCAGCCTTTTGCCGCCGTTAAATACGGCATACCGCATGGCCTTATGGATCAAAGGCGGAAAAACTTCTTCCGGGGTCAGAATCTGAACCAGGCAACTCTCAATAAACTCTTTCTTCTGCCGTAATTCTGATGTAAACGATTCAAGATTGAAGTTCATATTCTTTCCTTTCTGTTTGCTAAGTTTTAGCTTCAGTTGCGCTTGGCTTTTCCAAACAACTGACAATCATTTTCCAGGTTTACGCTTGATGCCACTGCAAAACCCAGTTACTTATACTGGTAGAGGAGACTTTAGTCTCCGACTATATCTGAAATGACGATATGCAGAGGAGACTAAAGTCCCCTCTACGGTATATGGTGTATAAATACGCTTTTAGCAGTAGAATCAAGCTTCAAAATCAAGCAGCTCCATGTCGCCGTTCAATTTTTTGACCAGCAGGCTGACTTTGCCGTCAGTTTTGCGCAGTTCCTCCTGGCAAAAGAGTGAAATTTTGACCCCTTCTTCGAAACGTGCCAGAGATTCTTCCAGGTTCAGCTGTCCTGATTCCAACTGTTCAACGATTTCTTGCAGACGTTTTAAAGCATCGTCAAAACTTTGCTTTTTCATAACTATATCTTCTCCTTCTCCTTAACCTCTAAACAGAGTCGGCCGTCGCTGATACGAGCAGTCAGTTCCATGCCCCGGCTGACTTCATCAATGCTTTTTATGATCTTTCCCTGTTGCGTAAGAATCGCGTAGCCACGGCTCATAACTTTAAGCGGACTAAGATTGTCAAGTCCAGCGGCAGCCATAGCCAGAGCATGTTGCCTGCTTTCCAGATATTTTTGCGCGGAGTTGACCATTCGCTGGTTGATGCGCTGTAGATCCTCAAACCGTTTGTCCAACAATTCCCGAGGATCATGCCATACCCGGCGCATCATCAGATAGTCAAGCGATTCCGCTTTGCGGCTTAGATTCTTTTGCATTGCCCGGGTCAACTGTCTGGTCATGGCATCCAACTGATTCTGCAATACCAGCAGGTCAGGGACAGCCATTTGGGCGGCCTGGGTCGGGGTAGCTGCACGAACATCGGCAACCAGATCAGCCAGCGTTACATCCACCTCATGTCCAACCGCCGATATTACCGGTATGGCTGATTCATAAATAGCCTCAACCACTTCACGGCTGTTAAAAGCCATCAGATCTTCTAATGATCCGCCCCCCCGGCCAACAATAATGACATCCGCGCTGCCATAATTATTTAACATTTTGATGCCGGCAGCTACTTCCCGGGGTGCGTCCATGCCCTGCACCGAACTGTGAACAATGATTACCCGTGTGGAAGGACTGCGCTGTTTGATAACTTTAAGTATGTCGCGCAGTGCCGCTCCGTCCTGGGAAGTAACCACGCCGACACATCCAGCCACTTCCGGCAGCATCTTTTTTTTCTCCAGGGCAAAGTAACCCTGCTGATCCAATTCTTTTTTTAATTTCTCCAATTGCAGATAAAGCGCACCTGCTCCAAAAGGCTGCATATTATCGACATATAGCTGATATTTCCCCTGTTTGGAAAATATCGAGACCGAACCGAACAACAATACTTCCATGCCATCCTCGGGCACAAATTTCAGACTCTGGTTGCGGCTGCGGAACATCACACAACTGACAGCCGCGTCACCGTCTTTCAGAGTGAAATACATATGTCCGGATTGTTGATAAAGACGAAATCCTGAAATTTCACCTTTGACCCAGATCCCCTGCAGGATCGGGTCAGCTTCGAGCAATGCGCCGATATATTCATTCAATGCACTTACGGTAATAAAATCCTTCATGCCTAACCTCGTTAACATAAAATTAATCCGTATTAACATATAAGAACCCCACCCGCTTACGCAATCGAAGATTGCTTGCGGGTCCCGGGAACCTTGTGTTTCACAATAAGAACCCCACCCGC
>CAZRMB010000075.1:1407-9737 GCA_964600925.1 uncultured Syntrophomonas sp. | reverse complement strand
TGGCGATTCTGCATGCTACGAAAATGTTACAGGCAAAAGGCGGAGTGATCATACCTATTTCCAGGTTGAGCAGCATAACCGCGCCAAAATGGATGGGATTGATCCCATAAGCTACAGCAGCCGGTACCAGGATCGGAGCCAGCAGCAAGATACTGGTGTTGGTCTCCATAAACATACCGACAATGATCAACATAGCGTTTACCATCAGCAGGAACATGGTCGGAGAATCGGTAACGCTGAAGAGCCAGTCGGTTACCGCCTGGGCACAGCCGCCATAGGTGAACATGCCGCTGGGGATGGCTGAAAAGGCGATCAGCAACATAATAGCTGCACTGGTTACTACGCTCTTCTTGGTAATGTCCATAAAGCCTTCACTGGCTTTGTCTTTAAATAGCATGGGGTAGATGATCCATCCGGCGATTAATCCATAAATAACCGCAACGGCTCCAGCTTCAGTCGGCGTTAATACGCCGCCGTAAACGCCGGCAAAGATGATCAGCGGCATCAGCAGGGCAACGAAACCGCGTGACGAAGTCTTGCCGATATTTTTAAAATAGATAGAGGCATTAAAATCGCCAGTCTCTTGTATTTCCTGCTTGGCAAAGAAGATCCGGTTATAGAACCTTTTCCGGCTTTGCGTCCAACCTCACCTGCTCTTACCATCTGGGAAAGAAGCGGAGCGGCTTTATATTTTTCGCCGAAATCATTTTCCAGCGTTTTCAGTCCATGTTCTACGATATCCAGCCCAACCAGATCCATGAGTTCACAAGGACCAAGCGGGAAATTGCAGCAGAGCTTCATGGCTTTGTCAATATCTTCCGGCTTGTTACCATCCATGACACATTTAACAGCTTCGTTCTGATAAACATCCAGAATCCGGCTGACGATGAAGCCGGCATAATCAACTGCCATAACCGGTTCACGGTCAATTCTTTTTACATAATCGAGAATGGCATCCATACATTCATCCGAAGTATGACGAGCCCGGATCAATTCAATGCCCTTGATTACCGGTACCGGATTCATGAAATGAACACCCGCTACCCGCTCAGGGTTCTCCACTACCGAAGCCAGAATGGTAATCGGCAAAGTTGATGTGTTGGATCCCAGAATGCAATCTTTTTTGCAGGCTGCATTCAACCGTTTGTAGGTTTCTAATTTAAGTTCTAATTCTTCAGGAACTGCCTCAATTACAAAATCCGCGTCTTTTACAGCTTCTTCCAGGCTAAGGGTCGTTGATATTTTAGACAGTGTATCGTCTGCGGTTTCCTGGGTCATCTTGCCTTTACTTACCATTTTGTTCAGGCTCTTATTGATTGCAGCCATCCCTTTTTCCAATGATTCTTCAAAAATGTCCTGCATCACAACGGTATAACCTGCAGCAGCTGATATCTGAGCAATTCCATTGCCCATGGTGCCGGCTCCTAACACCGCGATCGTCTTAATTGAATACAAATCGATCCCTCCTTACAATTTTTTAAAACTACTAATATATAAAATAAGCAGAACTTATTTACCTGCCATTAAACTCAGGCTGACGTTTTTCCAGGAATGCAGCAATTCCTTCATCCCGATCTTCGGTTGCATAACACTCAGCAAATAATTCAAGCTCCAGTTGCAATCCCGTATCAAGATCCATGTCCCAACCACGGTCAACAGCTATTTTCGCCCATTCCAGCGCACGCGGCGGGCGGGCGGCAATCGTCCGGGCAATTTTCATACTTTCTTCCATCAATTGTTCGTGGGGTACTACCCGATTGACCAGGCCCATCTCATAAGCACGGGCAGCGTTAAATACTTCTCCGCTAAAAACCAATTCTTTAGCCCGACCAGTCCCAATCAACCGTGCCAATCTTTGTGTTCCTCCCCCACCGGGTATGAAGCCTAATCCGATTTCAGGCTGTCCGAATTTTGCCTTTTCTGAAGCAATACGGATATCGGCGCACATTGCTACTTCCAATCCGCCACCCAGGGCAAAACCCGGCAGAACTGCAATAACAGGTTTGGGACAATTGGCGATGGTCTGCTGTGCAGCCTTGGTACGGCTGGCAAATTCGCGCGCACCTAAAAATGAGCATTGCTGCAGTTCACGAATATCTGATCCTGCCGCAAAAGCGCGTCCCCCTTTACCGGTAAGGATGATTACCCGAACTTCATCGTCTTTGCTTAATGCTTCGAAGGCATCTTTAAGCTCACCAAAAACTTTGGCGTTGAGGGCATTTAATACTTCCGGACGATTGATGGATACAATCGCAATCGTGTGCTGCTTAACGACTTCAAGTGTTTCAAACGTGTACAAGTTTTCACCTCCTTCGTCACAAACAGTAATAAGATTAGTCTTTCCATAGTTCTCGTTTATATTAATGAAGCTAATTTAAGATGAGACATTTTCCGACATGATTATCTAACTGAATCATACCTTGCACAGTAAGTGGTGTATACGATTCGGGTTCACCAATGTTCAACCTCGTCGCAACGGTTGAATATTTGTAAAATTAACAAAGGAAGGCTTCCATAATTGCTCATTTTATGAACAACAAAACAAGAATATCTGAAGATAAAAAGAAGGCCTTGCGGCCTTCTTAAATGTATGAAATATGCGGTTGGAACCCCCTTGCGAGGAGAATCATTTTAAAGCGTCATTTTAGGATAAAGGAAGATGCAAAAGAGCTCAACAAAGTCTGATGTGTTTGGACATAAGCGGTGCGGTTTGGACGCGTCAAAAAAAGCTGAATCCCCTGCCGACAGCATGTTTTCTTCATCTCTGAAGGACAATCTCAAATTGCCGTTTAAAACATAAACAAACTCGAAACCCTCATGGCTGACAAAGCGTGCCGTTTTCGTTGCTTCCTCGGAAATGACCAGAACGAATATTTCCAGTCTGGCTTCCTTGGATCCTGCCAGACGGTAATAATCAAATCCATGCTTGCCGCCCAGATGACTGGCAACCATTTTTTTGCGTTCATTTTCACGAACAATGGTAAGGGACTTGGGCGGAGCTTCTGACAGTAATTCACTGACCGTTACATCCAGAGCCGAGGCAATATCGATCAACATTTCCAGATGAATCGAAGCACGATTTGCTTCTATTTTACAAATCAGACTTTTAGTAACATTGCACTTGGCTGCCAATTCCGTTTGGGTCATATCTTTTTCAAGTCTTATCTGTCTGATCTTTTCCGCTACACTGCAACTGTTTGCCATAATTACCTCCTGCGTTCGCACTTAAACTCGTACTATATTATAGAAGCAACAGGTTATATCTGGTTTATAAAAATCTATCACTTTATGTCGTTAAATGTCAATTCTTCAAACATTCAGGATTTAATTAGCTCTTCCGTATCATTATTATTTACTTCACAATTATTTTTATTTAAATCGGCAACTCAACTGCCTTAGTTTCCTCTTTTCAATAAAACTCCGCTGCAAACGACGCCCATAAATCCAAACCCGGCCAGGAGATAAATTCCGGCGTCGTAAAGGCCTGTACTCTCAATCAGCAAACCCATCAAAAATGGAGTAAAAGCTGAACACAGATTGCATATTCCGTTCATCATCCCTGAACCGGCTCCAATTAAATTGGCTGGCAATTTTGACTGAAGTATTGCCCAGGCGACTGGATAAAATGCCACGTCCAACCCAACGCTCAGCGTCATCAGTACAACGCAGGTATACGGAGAAGCCACAGATGGCGTAGCCAGCAGACACAAGGTGGTTGCGCTAAGAAATATCACGCCCAATAAGGCTCGTTTCCCCAAACGATCTGATAAACTTCCGCTGATCAGCACGGCAACCACTGCGCAGGCATATGGCAGGGAGGATATCCACCCCAGGGACTGAAGGGAAAAGCCACGTGCCATCATCAAATATTGTGGAAGCCAGGTAAACAATCCCCACCATATTGACAGATAAGCCAGATAAGAGGCAGTAATGAGCCAGAAGTCAAGCGTTTTGAGAACATTCAACATTGCCCCCTGATCACTGTTATCCGCTTCCCTCTGTTGAACAGCCTGGGCGGCAATCAGGTTTTTTTCCTCATCTGTGATATGGGTATTGTCATCCGGTCCGTCCGTAATAATTCTAAGCATTAGTGGCAAGGCGGCTATCACACCCAATATTGCAACGATAAAGAAAGTTGATTTCCAGCTATAGCTGCCAATCAGCCAGGTAAATAAAGGCATCGCCACCAGTGGAGCAGATACCCCTCCCACCGCGATCAGCGCATTGGCAAGCCCTCTTTCCTGGGGAACAAACCAGTTTCTCACAAAAATACTCAGCGTCGGATAGTAAATACCATGTCCGACCCCAAGAATAAGTCGGGAAACAAGCAATAATACAAATGTAGGTGCAATCCCCCCGGCCAGGGTTCCAAAAACAGCAATAAGCGTGCCTAACAACATGGTTTTTCTAGGTCCGATCTTATCCCCGAGGGGAGAAACAAACATATTGGTAAAAGCATACGGCAGAAGAAATGCCGTCATTATAAAGCCCTGCATACCGCTTTTGCCAACCAGCCCCATGTACTCAAGAAAAACTGGATCGACCAGCAGAATGCTGATATTGGTTCTCTGCAGGTAGACGACAAAGTACATAGCAACCATTAAATAAATAATCATATATCTGGCTTTTTTAACCTTAAAGTCAAGCAAATTAAACATTCGTAAATGCATCCCTTATTCTGTATAAATTCAGGGTCACATCATCGCTTTATAAAGCGACATTGTGACCCCAACAGTTGCCTGTCAAAATGATATTTATAAAGTTACGCCATCCCTCAGCATACCTATCTGACGGTATCCGTTTGCTTCAGCGCGAGGCTTGTATTCGCCATTGGCGATTTTGATAATGATATCCATAAGCTCCCGGGTCGCCTCATCGAAGCTTTTCCCGCTTAGTAACTGCCCGGCATCATAGTCGATCCAACCCTTTTTCAACTCGGCGATCTTGCTGTTGGATGCCAGTCTTACGAGGGGAACAATATATCCCGCCGGGGTTCCCCGTCCGGTGGTAAATATGGTCAATGCCGCTCCGGATGCTTCCTGATTGGTTATCCCCACGATATCATTGCCGGGTCCGCTGATCAGATTAAACCCATTGGTTTTTATCCGCTCACCATATTCCAGAACGTCGGTTACAATCGCTTGCCCCCCCTTTTGGGTGCAGCCCAGCGATTTTTCCTCCAGGGTCGAAATGCCACCAGCAATGTTACCGGGGGCCGGGTTTTCATAAATTTCCTGCCCATAACGTTTGAAATAGTTTTTGTAATTGTTGATCATGGCTACGATCTTATCAAAAACAGCTTCATTTTGCGCGCGATTCATCAGCAAGTGTTCGGCGCCAAACATTTCCGGCACTTCAGTCATGACGACTGTGCCACCCCAGGCGGTCAGTTGGTCCGTAATACGTCCCACCAGCGCATTGGCGGTGATTCCGGAGAAGGTGTCAGAACCGCCGCAGTTAATGGCCACCACCAGATCTGATAGGGGTATTTCTTTTCTCTTAAAGCTCAGGGCATAATCATGAAGTTCTTTCACATATTCAAGCCCGACCGCGATCTCGTCTTCCACTTCCTGACCAGTAAGCGCGCGCACTCTGGCTTGATCATAATCTCCCAGCAAAGGAATAAAGTTCTCCATGCAGTTTTTTTCGCAGCCGTTTGCCAGAATAAGAACTGCAGCACAATTGGGGTGTACCACCAGGTTAGCCAGGATTCTCTGGGTGTAATCCAGATCCAATCCTATCTGACTGCAGCCTACCGGATGAGTCAGGGCAAAGAATCCATCAAAATTCTCACTGCGCGGGATGCTCTGATTGGCCAGGGCAGCGATCTGCATGGCAGGTCCGTTGGCACAATGGGCCGTGGGCAAAATCCATACTTCGTTGCGAATGCCGACCTGTCCATCTTTGCGGCGATATCCCATAAACGTCGGAACATCATCGCCAGGTGACATAACTTCGGAAAAATCCGGGTTGTATTTATATTCAATAATGTCCTTAAGATTCGTAAATAAATTATGCACATGCACCAGTTCTCCCTGACCAATGTCCCGGGTAGCATGTCCGATAGGATTGCCGAAACGATAAACATCCTGATCCTGCTTGATTTCCTGCAGTGCGACCTTATTGCCCATAGGGATATCATCCAACAAGGTAATGGCTTGTTCTCCATTCATTACAACAGTACCCTTTGGCAAATCCTGTACAGCAATGGCTACATTATCCTTCTCACTGACTCTAATGATAGTACTCATCATCAATCATCCTCCATTTCTTAATTAGGGCAACTAATCAATATCGGAAAGTACTGCGGGATTCAGCAGATTTTTGGGGACCTGTCCGCCAAGCGCACGAGCCATATCATTGGCGGCTATGGATTGCAGGCTATGTTGCGCTTCTTCTGTATACCAAGCGACATGGGGGGTGATAATAACATTATCCAATCCCAACAAGGGATTATCAGGGTTAATCGGTTCACGGGAAGCAACATCAAGCGCAGCTCCAGCCAAATGCCCGCTATGCAGGGCTGCTGCCAGAGCGTCTTCATCGATTAGAGCACCACGGGCCGTGTTGATCAGAATGGCTGATTTTTTCATCTTGCTAATAGCTTCATTATTAAGGATGTGTTGAGTGGAAGTCATAAGTGGTACATGCAGGGAAATCATGTCAGATGCAGATAAAAGTGTATCAAAATCTACTCTGCTGACACCATGCTGAACCAGAATTTCATCACTTACCCAAGGGTCGTAAGCCTGTACCAGCATGCCAAAAGGTTTAAGCCGATCGGCAACCATGCGGGCAATCGTGCCAAATCCCATAAGGCCTAGCATTCTTCCTTCCAGCCTGTACAATGGTTTGGCTCTGTTAAAATCCCAGATACCGTCCTTAACCAACTGGTTTGACAAGGTAATTTTGCGTGCAGCGGCTAAAAGTAAAGCCACGGTATGATCAGCAACATCCTGCAAGCCGTAATCCGGTACGTTGGCAACCATAATGCCATGCTGCGTGGCTGCTTCAACATCAACACAGTCGATACCAATACCGTAGCGGACGATGATCCGGCAGTTTTTCATATTTTCAATTACCCGGCGGGAAATGTACGCATATTGGACAAAAACGCCGTCAGCGTCAGCCGTTTTTTCCATCAGTTCTTCTTCACTGCGGCACTGACAAGGAATCAAGCGGGCGCTGATTTTGTCCATAGCTTCCTGCTCTGCTTGCAGGGACTCATATTCATAATCAGTTACAACAACTTTTAACACTTTTTCCATCGAGCCAATCATCCTTAATTTTAAGTAATTTAACTCTATTTTTGCTTAGTATGTTATCACAATTTTTCATCCGTTTTTAGAAAATAGCCAAACTTTCAACCGATTCACTTGGGGTTTCCAAATAGTAAACCTATGATAATTATTCTGCCCAAATATAGATTCCATACTAGTTTTGTTGATGAGCGATGTTAATGTTGACAACCATTCAATTTTGTGAATTGTTGAAATATCCTCAACGTCCTGATACGAAAATATAAATATTGTTTAGTATGATTTGAATTAACAAAAAGAAAAAGAGGTGAAACAAGTGAGCGCCAATTCTGCGCAATGCCTTGAATCTGGACGAATCTTTTTGCAACCAAAGATCAAAAAGAGGTATGAAGGCCTGCCTGGAGAAGCGTAAACCAAAATTTCAGGGAAAATAATTTAGAACAAATTAATTGGGTAAAGATACTGAGAAGGGAAGTATTACAAATATGGCATTTATCGATCCAACTTCAAAAACCGGCCTGGCAGAAGCATATAAGAACAAGCTGGTTTCTGCTGATGAAGCTGTCAAAGCAATAAGATCCGGTGACTCTGTTCATTACGGAGTCTTCTGTAATATCGTCTATGACCTGGATGAGGCACTGGGAAGACGGATTCATGAATTAGACGATATACTTATTACCACCACCATCTGGCCTTATGATCATCAGCCGGCCATTTTCAGGGCTGATCCTGAAGGCAAGCACTTCAAATGGCAGAGCACCCAGTTTGGAAATGTCGAGCGGGCCATGAACAAAGCCGGTAATTGCTGGTATATCCCCGTACAATACCGCGAACAGCCAAAGTACTGGCTCCAGGATTGCAAATTCGATGTTGTGATGATGCAGGTAGCTCCAATGGATAAGCATGGAAATTTCAATCTTGGTCCCCAGGTATCAGATGTAATGGCAATTGCTTCCAGAGCTCGAATAATCATCGTGGAAGTCAATGAAAAAATGCCGCAGGTATACGGAACTTACGATTATTCTCTGCATATCTCACAAATTGATTATATCGTACAGGGCGAAAACCGCG
>CAZRMB010000075.1:0-1307 GCA_964600925.1 uncultured Syntrophomonas sp. | reverse complement strand
GATTATTCTCTGCATATCTCACAAATTGATTATATCGTACAGGGCGAAAACCGCGATCTTCCAGAGCGCGTAGTCAAAGGTGCCACCGAGATAGACCGGAAAATTGCGGAACAAATCGTGCCCCTCATCCACAACGGCAGTACCCTGCAATTGGGGATCGGCGGCCTGCCCAACTGCATTGGCAGCATGATTGCCGAATCTGATATTCATGACCTGAGCGTTCATTCAGAAATGTTCGTGGATGCTTTTTTAAACCTGTACAAAATCGGTAAAATAACCGGAAACAAGAATCTGGACAAAGGTAAAATGGTCTGGACCTTTGCCATGGGCTCCAAGGAACTGTACGATTTCGTAGACCGCAATCCCGTCCACTTATGTTGTCCGGTGGATTATGTAAATAATATTGATACCATTTCCAAAATAGATAATTTTGTTTCCATTAACAGTTGTCTGGAAGTCGACCTGTATGGGCAGGTAAATTCCGAATCGGTAAATCTGCAACATATTGGCGGCAACGGCGGACAGCTTGATTTTGTTATGGGAGCCTATATGTCCAAGGGCGGCCAGAGTTTTCTCTGCACGCCTTCAACTTTCAAGACTAAAGACGGACAGATCAAGTCTCTGATCCGGGGTATGTTGGATGCAGGTGCCATCGTAACCGTACCCAGACAATGTACCCATTATGTTGTAACCGAATATGGTGTTGCCAATATGAAAGGCCAAAATACCTATCTGCGGGCGGAAGCACTGGTTAATATCGCGCACCCGGATTTCCGTGATGAACTGATAAAAGATGCTGAAAAATTAGGTATCTGGAGAAACAGCAGCAAGCTCAGCTAAAACAGTCAACCTGAAATTTGTTTTGCGGCAGACTCATATGATTTGCCGCTCGAACATTAAATCCCCCTCCTCTCTTACAAAGTCCCTCCTGGTTCCTATTATGGAGGGACTTTTTTTATCCTGGACCCAGGATAAAAAACGGATGTTTTTCTATCTCCGGTTTAATATTTAGAAACATTATCTCTGGTAACAACTCGTTTAAACGTATATCCTAGTAAGAGGAATTATTCAAATCAGTTTTAACAAAGGAGATGGCCTTATGGACTGGCAAATATGGTTTGCAGGAATTCTTTTTTTGATTGTATACGCTTTTATTATTTCAGAAAAAATTCACCGTACAGTCATTGCACTTTTTGGTGCCGCTCTGTTGATCGTGCTGGGAGTGGTCAATCAGCATGAAGCAGTGAATTATATTGATTTCAATACAATCGGTCTTTTATTTGGCATGATGGTCATCGTGGGTATTA
>CAZRMB010000074.1:0-9823 GCA_964600925.1 uncultured Syntrophomonas sp. | reverse complement strand
CCGCCTTGTCCTTCGGCAGATGATATTACCACGGCAAATCTGGAGAGTGCATAGATGTATTTATTTCTACCCATGGCTGTCCCTACACTAAACCTGGCATCCGGATGATAAGGCGACATTAAAAGTAATTGATTACCTAATACAGCCTCGCGATTGGCCTTTTTGCGGACAGCTGCGGCAAGACCGTTTGCTACAATTGAGATCACCTTCCCGCCTGCTTCCATTGCGCTCTCCTGGGCAATGGAATCAACTCCGCGTGCCCCGCCGGATACTACCCCTAATCCGTCTCTCACACAGGCTTTGGCAATTTTTTCAGTATATGCTATGCCAGGCGCGTCTACATCTCGAGACCCCACAATGGCAACGGCCGGACAATCAAGTATGTGAATATTTCCTGCACCGTAAATCAAGGCCGGGGCTTTATCTTTCAGCAACTTTTTCAAACGTTCTGGAAACAGGTCATCCGAGCGGGTCAAAACCCATATTCCCATATCCTCAAGCCGTTTCAGTTCGATAGCCATACTGCCACGCCTGGATATAAGTTTTTCCAACCGATTCGTCTGGCTGTCGTCCAAATCCAACTCTCTTTGCCAATCATGGCCATCAGATACCAAAAATGCTTCCGGTCGTTTCAGCGAGCTGGCAGCAATCTTCTTCGCCAATGAATTCCACTCAGTCAAAGTTAATGGTTTATATTCTGATTCCATCCCCTTGGGAATAGCTAGATTCGAACACAGCAAAAGAACAGCATGGCTGTCGGCAGATACACTATTTTTTATCAATCGCTGTCACCTCCTGACCAAGTAGCAGCCAAGACCAAAGGAAAAACCGGACCGCTTCCTGCTTCCTGTAAAAGGGCTCCACAAACGGTTAAAGTCCATCTCGAATCGACCATGTCATCTATCAATAAGACCGGTCCTCCCGGACAATCCTCAACTATTGAAAAAGCATCTAAAGCATTCCTGGCCTGTTGACTGCTATTCTCCATCATTTTTTGCTCCGCCGTATCTTTCGTTTTAGCCAATACCTGATAATAAGGGATGCATAATTGAGCAGCAATTCTCCTGGCCAGGTCAGGAACCAAATCAGGATGCCTTAATGAGGGAATCGCCGTTACCCATTCAGGCTCAGGTTCAGGCTCCCAATGATTAATTATTAGATCTAATGCCGCATCCACCAGTTCGTCATTGAACCAACCGTCTTCATATTTTCCTGTTTTCACCATCATACCCCAACCCGCATCGCCATAGCGACATAAAGCTCTGCCTTCCTGATTCATCAGGTCTGTCGATATTTTTCCTTTATACTGGCTGTCGCCAAAAGCAGGCCACTGCTTGCGAGGTTGGATGGAAAGATAGCATCTGCGTAAAAACAAGACAGCATCTTTTACTAATTCATGGTCTGTTTCTTCCGGAAAAAATGGTTCCAGGCAATTTGCACATTTACCGCAATCCCGGGCATAAGGATCGTCTAGCTCTTCGGCTACCATCCTCATAAAACACTCGTCAGTTAAAACAAACTCCTGCATCCTTTGCAATTCTTCATATCTTAGTGCTGTAACCCGATTCATTCTATCTTCATCCGGATACCAAGGATTTGCACTCCGATAATATTTACTGCCATTTTTAAATATTGCCCCTTCTATCTCCATAAGTTTAACGCATTTCTCCACTCTGCTTTGTGACAAATTAATGAATCGTAATATAGAAGGAATACTAAGTCCGTCATCTGCTTCTTCAATTGCTCTCTGTACTTGCAGCATTTCTTCTGCACTCGGAAATGCTTGTTGAATAAAATAATCCTGAATCTCGTCATCCTCACCACCGCTTAAAAGGATGGCATATGCATTATCTAGATTACGTCCAGCGCGACCAATCTGCTGATAATAGGCAACCAGAGACCCAGGCCGCTGATAGTGAACCACAAACCCTAAATCCGGTTTGTCAAAACCCATGCCTAAAGCCACTGTAGCCACAAGAGCCTTTATCTCATTATTAATTAACCTCTGTTCTCTATTTTTTCTTTCTTCGTTTTCCAATTTGGAGTGATATGCACAAACATCAAGGCCACGTGATTGCAGCCAGCTTGCTACCCTTCCACAATCCGCTATTGTTAAACAATATATAATACCTGTTCCGGGCAGATGCGGAATATTTTCAGCCAACCATGACAAGCGTTCAGCTTGATCACGTAATACAATCGTCTGTATTCTTAACGATTGCCTGGCTAACGGCCCCCGTAATATTTCAATATTATCGCCAAACTGTTCCCGGATATCATTTACCACCCGGTCATTAGCAGTAGCAGTAGTAGCCAGAACAGGTATACCAGCTGGCAAATTATCAATTATACCGACTATTCTGCGATAATCAGGACGAAAATCGTGTCCCCAATCGGATATACAATGCGCTTCATCAACGACCAGCATACCAATATTGCCTGGAATACTGGCCAAAAATTCATTAAACTCCCGGGAGGCCAGCCGTTCGGGTGATACCAATAAAATATCACAGCTATTGCTTAGCAGGTCAGCTTTAACCGCATCCCATTCTCCCGGATTATTACTGTTTATGGTTACCGCCCGCACGCCTATCCGCTCTGCCATCTCTATCTGGTTTCTCATCAATGATAAGAGCGGACTGATTAGCAAGGTAATCCCTTTACCCTCTTCTCTAAGCAAGTTGGTAGCGATAAAATAGACAATACTTTTGCCCCATCCTGTACGCTGAACGATCAGGGCACGGTTCCTATTCATTGCTACCGTTTTAATCGCTTCCCATTGTCCATCTCTAAAAGTCGTTTCCTCACCCAGCATCGTTTTCAAGAGTTTCTCGGCCCGCTCTCTCACCATTCTCCCCCCTGCTCTGCCCATTTAAACAATCAAAACCAGCCGAAATTCTCAAATACCATCAACAATAACTTATAACAGTTATTGTCAAGAAAGTATTCGATGTTTTTGGAAAGCAGTGAAAGAGAAACAACTGATGCTAGATTAATACGTATTCGTTTGGCACTTTCACGCGGCTATTGTTTATTTCTCGATATAAATCAAATCTCCTGCCAGCTATAGAATATTTGTTCTGATACAATTACCCTCTCATATATGCTTTAACGTACATAAAATTCCTTAACAATTGGATTGCCGGTAGTTCCGCTAATAATACCTTCCCCAACTGTATCTCTTTTGGTACCATACTGGTTGGTTATTGTCACACCAACCTTGAACATCCAGGAACCTTCTGGTGTCTGTTCTTCGCTTCGTAAATCATGAATCCAGTGGCACTCAAATCCGTAGGGATATATGTATTTACCATGATCCTCGAAAGCAGTTCTGGCTACATACTTGTCAAGATCGCCAGAGTGATCGAGTACGTCGACCTCTGCCTGAATGCGATCGTTCTTAATTAACTTTGCGGGAACCGTAAGATAAGGGTGATTACTTCCAGACTCTATATCATTTAAATTCATAGACATTTCAGCAGATGCACCAGGATTTCCAAATGTGCCTGTTATGTTTGAAATAAAATAGTTGGTGCCATCAAAATCAACATCAAGCGCCGCATTGGCGACTGTACCGAGAATATTCTCGAGTATGAGCGAATCAACATGCCATGTTCTCTCATTCTTCACACTCCAAGTACCCCATGATTTTACCTTCATAAAATAGTCGTTAACATTGCCAGAAGTATCTGCATAACTATGAAACTTTGAAACATCATAAGTGTTTCCGTCTTCTGCAAATACATCGATGGCAAAAGAATTAGTTATAGCGACAACTGCAGAACGTTTTGCATTTTCAACTGGAAATTTAGCCTCAAGCGCTGCTTTGGCGGATTCATCATTGCTGTCTTTTTGGGAATCTTCCTGTTTCGTTGAAACAGATTCTGCTGGGAATGTATGATAAGTGATTACCACCTTTACATTATTAGGATACCAATCATCTGCAGAATAGTCTGTATTGCCGTCAACCGAAACAGATTCAACCTCGCCATCTTTTGTGATCCAACCTGTAATTAAATCTTCCAGCTTTTTTGTTTTAATGTTCTTGAAACCTTGTTCCTTAAACTCATTAATAACATCATGGTAATCACTACCTTTTTGCACACTTGAACCTGACGGCGTTTTAGCTTCTCCTTTATGCTTATTTGAATTTCCGCCACATCCCGCTAATGCAATAACCAAAATACACGCAATAAGAACGCAAACTATTCTCTTCAATTTCGTTCCTCCCCTTGATTCTGCCCATAAATAAAAAACTGCCTAAATTATTGGCAGTTTTGTTGCATGATGAAGATTATGAATAATTTTTGTCAAAAATATTAAGCTTTATTGAATATTCTCTATAAATTCACGCCTTCCCTTCTATTTCAAAGAATTTTTGGAGAAGACCCTCTGGCTAGAACGGATAATTCAGGTTCGAGTATATTCATGTTTGTCATGGACAGCCTCTGCGTTCGACAATTTGCTTAACCGCCTGACGTATTAGGTAATCAATTGCCGTATTTTTTCAACTTTTCTTCAAGCTCACTCATCTCGACTATTTGCGCTTTTTCTGCAATGGATACCATTTCATCAGAACACAAACCGAATGCGGCTTCAAATCCACGTTCAATGTAATTTTCATCATAATTCCCCGTTAAAAGATACTCAGGTCCTCCTCTGGAAACGATTTCTTTTAAAAAATCCCCCATTGTATAAGGCCCAAAACGATCATCCGGTTCATATTCTATATACTGTACATAAGGGGTCATCCTGTCTGAAATATCTTGACCTATATATTCAAAGTATTCGTCATACTCCAGGTACTCCAAGACTCCTTCAATATAAAAGCCTTGTAGTTCCTGTTTGAGAAAAGCAGCTACATCCTTCCTTTTGTCCCAATTGCTTTCTGTATGATCATAAAGAACTATATATTTGGCCAGTAGAAAGCTACCGTCATCCCAATCAAATAACTGCCAACTAACACTTTCTATCAACTTACAATGATCTTCGAATCTGCCATAAATATTAAGCGGGATTTTTATATTCATATTCTCAATCCCCTAAGAATCAAAATAGTAACGGCTTATCTACAGCTTCCCCATAATATCAAGCAACGTCTGATAACTGTCCACATCGTGATATTTCACCTTGCTGGTTGATAATTGGTTGAACAGCTTTTTGGCACAGGCAATCTTGGCTTGCTCAATCGGGCGCAGATTCAGGCTTTCCATGGTACCCTTAGTTTCGGCCACAAAATAAATATGTTTCACCGTGCCTTCGTTAAATGCGATAGCCCAGTCGGGTGAATAGTTGCCTACCGGAGTTGGAATGTTAAATCCTTTTGGCAGTTTGGCATACACACAAACCTCTTTGGCTTTGTCCATGTCCTCGGCAAAGCGGCGCTCCACGCTCTTTTCCGCGAAACCGTCGGTAAATACATAATCCTGCACATTCTTTTTAGCTCGGAAAGCTTTGGTATAGTCGCTCAGTACCTTCTGAGAAGTGAAAATACTGCTGTCATATTGCTTTTCGATTTGATCATAGGATATATGTTCAACGATTAAGGCTGCTTTTTGCTCTTTGATCAGGCGAATCGCTTTGCTGATAAACTCTTCCGGATTATATCTGAACATGGCAAATACCGGCTTATCAATACCAGCCAGGATCGCTGCCGTAGTACGCCTGGTCAGGGTGGTTCCGTCAGCAATTTTGCCTACCAGATCATATTTTATCTGGCTGATTTCAGCATATCTCAGGGCCTCCGTCTGGGAGGATTCACTGACAAAACCTTCTCCCCGGGCAATCGCCTGAGCATCCAGATCAGTAGTCTGATGACCTTTCGTAACCGTATATTGCAGCCGCGCCACAAACATATTTTGGTTGATGCTATGAATTGCCTTACGGATCAATTCCTCGCTGTCAAACTCGACAGTATAAGCGTATTGATGATTGATGAAGCCCCATAAGGTTTGGAATTCCTGCTTATAGAAATTGTCATTCAGGGAATTTTCTTTGATTTTGGTCTTATTGCCATCCTCAATCATATTGCTCAGAACGCTTTCGTCGAAGACGCTCTGGATCAGCGTGTGAACCCCTTCCCCTAAAGGCAATAAGGATTCAGGCAGCGCAGCCAGACAATTGTTTTCCAAGTCTTTTCGGTATTCAGGCGTCACGTTATCATTGTCATCTATGTAATCATTTTTAATCAAATAACGATAAATCGCCTTGGCCTGGTTTGCATCCAAAACCTCCGGTTTTTCTCCAACCACAATGGTCTTACCGGTGAAGTATTCTGCGGTTGCTTTGGAAGGACGGTCATAAAGAGCTTCTTTGATTCCGGTCTGTAAATCGGCTACGAAAGTCCTGTATCCCTCACTGGCAATAACGGTAAGGGTGTTGATGGAATGTACCGTGTCGCCGTATCTTTCCGAATCCATCCGATCACCGCTTTGGTTCACACAAAGTCGCAGACCACGGCCTACCTCCTGACGCTTTTGGGTGGGACTTATACCGCCATGCTTTAAGGTGCAGATCTGAAATACATTGGGGTTGTCCCAGCCTTCCCGCAGCGCCGAGTGCGAGAAGATAAAGCGCACCGGTTCCTCCATGCTGAGCAATCGTTCCTTGTTCTTTAAAATCAAATCATAGGCTGAGATATCATCACTCTCATCGCTGCCCCGCTTGGTGGAACTGTTTACCTTACGGCCTTGCTTGTCGATGCTAAAATAGCCTGTATGAGTAGCGTGTGATTCAATATTTTTCAAGTACCTGCAATAAGGTGTATCCTCCAACGTTATGTAATCATTCAGTATATTGGTATACTCTTGTTCAAACATGGTACCGTATTCCGAATTGACCTCTTCGCCATCGTCATTGTATTTCCTGTATTTTGCTACTTCATCAATAAAAAACAGAGAAAGCGTCTTTATGCCCTGTTCAAATAACTGTTGTTCCTTTTCAAAATGGGAAATGATCGTCTCCCGGATTTGAATTCGACGCATATGAGTTTCGGAAACGTCGCCCACCACTTCGCCGCGGGATATAATCACCCCGTTGGTAAAAGTTACCGTGCTGCGGATGGGATCGATATCACTGATGTGATAGCCTTTATACTGTTCCATATAATTGGATTCCGGATAAAGATCATCGTCCACTTTCAGAATTCGGCTTTCCCGCCTGGTTCCTTTTTGATATTTGATTTCCATTTCGATCTTGGCCTGGGGCGGCTTTTTGGGAGATATCAGGATATTTTCCACGAATAAATACTTGTCCGTTCCCGGCAAATTCTTTACTTCAAAGCCTTTTACTTCAATCTTCTTAACCAACCGCTTGTTGTAAGCATCCACCGCATCCAGCACATAGACCAGATTATGATGCTGCGCGTGGGTAGCCGAATAATTCATGCAGAACAAAGGATTGAATTTGGCTAGCGCTTCCTGCGTCTTGTCCCCACCCATTTTCTGCGGTTCATCCAGAATCAGTATGGGGCGATTAGCTTTAATAACATCAATCGGACGGCGGCTGCCGAAATCATCCAGCTTCTCATATATACGGCGAGCCTCTTTGCTGCGGGCGTCTTCCTTCATGGAGGTATTGAAGGCCTGAATATTAATGATCATGACATTGATGCCGGCACTGGAACTGAAGTTGTCCAGCTCGGTCAGATTTTTGCTATTGTAAATAAAAAAGCGGGCCTTTTTGCCGTAATGCTCCATGAAGTGCTCCTGCGTCATTTCAAAGGACTTCTTTACTCCTTCGCGAATGGCGATGGATGGAACCACGACGATGAATTTGCTCCAGCCATACTGCTTATTCATTTCAAAGATAGTCTTTATGTATACGTAGGTTTTGCCGGTCCCCGTCTCCATCTCCACGTCCAGACTGCAGGCCCCAAGATGGCCGGCCAATCCGTCTGACTGCTTGATATTGTTGCGGGCTTGCATGTTGCGAATGTTTTGCAGCAATTGATCCTTAGTCAAAGCCAGGCGGGCGTTTTCAAAACCAAGCCCAGCCTCTTCTTCATCTGTATCCTTCGCAACCATAATCGTTTCCTGTTTAAGATAAGTCTTTTTCGTTATACCAAGATCACGCACATAGCTGATCTGTTCAGTAAACGGCTGCCCGGCAAATATGTTAACTACGCTGTTTACAGCCTCCGTCTGGTAGGGTTGAATTTTAAATTTGAATTTCACGTTTACAACACCTTCCTTACCGTGGATGGGCTGTAGGTGGCAAAAATCTGTTCGAAGTTGGCAGCGACGCTGTCGCTAGCCATGGAACTGTCGCGGAATACGGCATAATATGGCTGCTTTTTGGCAATTTCCGTAATCACTTTATCGGTTACATTGTTGTCGAAGCAGGCCAGAAGATAGCCGTCGGCTACGTTGAAGACCTTTTGCCCGCCGATGGTTGTTTCTTTAATTTTACTGAATAGCAATACGCCCAGATCCAGCATCACCTGGAAGAGTAGGTCTTCAGGAGAACGGTCGGGCTTGATGTTATCGGCAAACATTTCAATTTGGTCCTGATTGTACTCAGTCGGGCTATAGTACACTTCTTCCATGTTGGTGGAGTCCACCTTCAGGACACGAAAGCCGACGTCAAGCTGTTGGGCATAAATCCCGGCTTCATTCTTGATTTTATGGCCGGAGCGGCGGATGCGTTCCTTGCCGATTTCACAAATATTTTTATAACCAGCTTTAAAGGCTTCGGAGGTTCCATCAGTTGCTTCGGGTAACTGCACCATAATGAACTTACGATTACCTCCATCTTCAGCATTAAGCTGCATAACAGCATGGGCAGTCGTGGCGGAACCAGAGAAAAAGTCGAGAACTATTCCTCCTTTGCATCCACATATCTGAACCAAATATTGAATAAATCTCCTTGGCTTAGAAAAATCAAATGGAATATTTAACTTAATCAACTCTTTTGAGGCTTCTGAATTAGGAAATTTATCTAAAAAGGTATTGGGACGCATACCACTGTCAAGCCTATCCTTCAGATAAATCTTTGTATAGATATTCCATTTTGATTGATTCGCATTTTCATCAATCAGTGGTGAAGTTTTTGTCTCCTTAAATACTATTAGATCTTTATCGAGCATTTCAAAGTAACTTCTTTCAATAACGCGCCATCTTTTTCCTTCAGGTGGAATACATTTGCTACCATCAGGGCAAATAATATAATATCTGGCGTTTCTACTTCTTTCCAATGTCAATGATGGCTGATAAAGGCCAACAATATTATACTTGCTATAACTATCTTCATACTTAAATAATTTTAAATATTCAGGATCTTCTTGGGCAAGTGGATCATTAAAGCCAGGTAAAAGATTAATATTTTTTGCATATATAAGTACATATTCATGTGAAGGAGCAAAATAGGTGCCGTTATTGCTTGTGAGTTTTGTCTTTTTAACTATGCAACCAACAAAGTTTAAATTCCCAAAAACTTCATTGCAAATCTTCTTTAAATTATCCACTTCATTATCATCACAACTAATAAAAAAAGCCCCGTCATCCGTCAACAAATCCTTGGCCAGCTTGAGTCGCGGATATATCATGTTCAGCCAATCGGTATGAAAACGGCCATTACTTTCAGTGTTCTGAACCAGGCGGTTGCCTTCTTCATCGAATTGGCCACTATTGGCCAGATATTCATCTGAACTCTGGGCAAAGTCATCCTCATAAACAAAATCATTGCCGGTATTGTAGGGAGGGTCGATATAAATCATCTTTATCTTGCCCAGATAGGTTTCCTGAAGAAGTTTCAGGGCATCCAGGTTATCGCCCTCTATGTACAGGTTTTCGGTGTTATCAAAATCCTCGCTTTCTTCCCGGCA
>CAZRMB010000073.1:0-9863 GCA_964600925.1 uncultured Syntrophomonas sp. | reverse complement strand
TTGGAGATGATATTATTTTTTACGAAACCGGAATAAAAAAACAAAGCGGGGACACGACATTTTTTCAAAATGGGAAAATTGCCACAATAGGGAAAAATATTGTTTATTATGAAAACGGCAACCTGAAAACTGATGGCGTGAACAAGTACTTTGAGAACGGTAAGCCAGAATATATCAAGGATGCTTCTTGTGAAAGAACCTATAATAATTCAGGACAGCTGTTGTCCGAAAAAAACCTTACAACAGGAGAGTATCTTGAAAATTATCCCAACGGTAGTTTAAAATTAAAAGCCTGCTACAATAAAGAGGGAGGTCTAAATGGTTATTATCAAAAGTACGATGAACAAGGAAGTTTAACAGAGTTCACATTGTATGCAGCCGGAGAGAAGCAGACAGTCAACATGGACATTGTTTATAAAGCATTCAGAGATTTCTTCGGAACAACAAAAAAGAGTGATTACATCTCTATCGGTGATGCACCCATGGAATACTATTCTCCAAACAGTACTACAAAATTGATTTATAGCAAGGGGGATAAGCTAATGGGCAGTTACAAGGAAAGTTATGCTGATGAAACATCAAATGAAAAGCGAAACAACATTTTGAAAAATGCAGTCAATGCCCTGACAGGTTTAAAAGCATTGGCTGATAAGAATACAGAACAAATGCAAGAAGAATTAAAGCAGGCAAAAACGGTCGACGATATTGAAGGATTCCTTTATTACTATGATACTGTTATAGTTCAATCAGGAAATATAACCCAAAAATATTTGACACTTCAATCAGATAAGAGCAAAATTTCCACAATTGGAAAAGACCAGTACAAGGTCATTTCATCCGAATATAAGGAATACATAAAGATGTTCTACTGCAAAACCAAATTCGATAAAGGTGCAATCCTTTTAGAAAAACTCGACAAAGCAGTAAAATAATCATCAATTCAATACCGTCGCTTCTGGCGCATCCGGAGAGGTAAGCCAATCGTTACTCCTCCCGGAGAATCCGGATGCGATACGGGCCACCGTATGCGACCGTATGATATTTTTTAAACCACCGGGTATGGGGACGCCCGGTGCCCCTTTATGTAACCCCGCCTTACTGGAAAGCCTATATGTCACCCGTTGAGGTTTGATAAATAAAATAAAACAACTATGAATCCGGAATACCAGGCGATAGTCGAACGGCAGAAGCGCGAGATTCAGGCGCTGCGAGTGAAACAGCAGAAAGAACTCGTCGACATGAAAATCAGGCAGGAGCAGGAGCGCTCCAAGTTCAAGCAGGCGCATTATGTGAAGAACCTCAACGAATGGATTGAAGAATTCGGACAGGCGCAGAACCAAAATGAAAAAGTGTAACCCGAACTGACCACTTACTCTTTTGGTAGGGGGGGGGATTAATGCGTATCATACGTAACGCGGGACTTTCCGAATTTCACAACTTCAATGAGATATATAAAAGAGAGGAGGTAATCCTCGCCCGACCAACATGAATGAGGGGAGCCCGCTGCAATGGGCTCCCATACTTTCGGAAGCCGGGCCGGCGCTTGCAGGCGCCGTTAAAAAAAGACATAATTCATGAAGGTCACATTCAAGGGAAACCAGTACCAGAGGTTCAAGGTACACAAGAGGCTGGACGAATTCATAACCGCGCTGTCCGACCCGAACAGCGAAAACGCGACACTGGTATTCCAAGCCAGGCAGCAAGGCAAAGGCACTGAAAAATACAAGAGGACAAAGAAGAAATGCCACGCTTGGTATTTCAACGGCATATTCCGTGGAGACACCCGCATGGCGTCCTACGTCACGGGGACGGGCCTGCTGTACCTCGACTTCGACAACCTGGATAATATTAATGAATTCAAAAGTAGGCTGGGCGGGTTCCCGTTCGTAGTCGCTGTTTGGGAATCGGTTTCCGGCCGCGGAGCCGGGGCTCTTGTCAGGATACCTGTAATAAGCAGCCCGTACATCGAGGAAAAGCGCAGGGCCGAAGACCTGAAAAGAAAATTCCGTGCGGCATATAGGGCCGCCGCGGAAACTATAGGCATTGGGTTCGACCCTTCTGCGGCCAACTTCTATCAGCCATGCCACCAGCCCTATGACGACGCGCCGTTCTACAACCCGCAGGCGACCGAGCTTACCGTGGAATTTGTCATGGAGGAATGCCGGCTTGAGAAATCCAAGGATGTAACATTGTTACCGACTGCAGCCAGGGCAGGAATAGACCTGGACGACCTGGCCGGTGTTGACAACCGGTTCACATTCTGCCGCGATTTGGAACCGGGAGCGGAGGAGGTCTGCTCTGAAGGCTGCCTAACATATCCGAACGGAAAGGCAATGCTGCGTGCGTCATTTCCTAACAGGGTCAGTACGGGCAGGAGAGCAGCAACGACGCACATCCCAATGTCTGTACTGATGTACCTCAACAAGCACAAGCCTTTGCATGAGTTCATACGGCTGATGGCAAAGATTATGAACAGGACTTTCGACGAACCTTGGCAGCACGTTGAAATGTATCACCATCTCGAAAGCTGGTATAGTGCGGTGCAGGACGGAACTTTCAAGTCCGGAGACTATGCCCGCAAGGTTTACGTTCGGACGGTGGGGGCTCAGGCAGAGCGCGGAGGTCGCCAGAGGGCTGGTTCCGCTGCGTTTCAGAGGATGAGGTCTGCAAGGACTAATAAAGCCGTAGTCGAAGCGCATGAAGCGAAGCAATCAGGTGAATGTGTTATTTCCATATCATCAATATCTCGCGAAACGGGCGTTTCAAGAACTACAGTTAGGAAGCACCTGCTCGAATCCGGACTTAGTGTTGATGGCAGGAGCAGTGCTGGAAAACAAAAGGCGGCCCGGACAATAGACAGTATAAAGGAAACCATAACAAAAAAAACCGACCGAATAATGAAACTGAAAAAACTGAACCAGTCCTCCATAGCAGGGGAGACCGGCATATCACGCAAGACAGTCAACAAATACTGGAACCTCCTCAAACCATACGTGGAGCTATGTGTTGAGGAAAAGCTGCTGCCGCTGAAGGTGGAACTGAACGGCATCAAGTACCGGCTGAACCGGATTGAGAACCGTGCAGTCATGCAGCATGCAGTTAATAGCGAAAGTTATGAAGACTTGTTCGGGGAGGGTTCCGAATACCAAAGGAGCAAAAAGGAGTTGACCGAACTGCTTGACCAGCTATAAATACTGACTTTCCGCAATATTACGGAAAGTCGAAAGCCTATGACCGTGCTGCACATGCAGCAATAGTTTGCTATAGCATGACATAGTCTGTCATGCTTTTTCATTTACCATGTGTCATGGTTTTAAACACTGACATTCTGTTTATTACAACCATTTTTTCATTTTGGGTAAAACAATGCTCAAAAAATTTGTAAAAAATTATGAGAGGGTCACGAAGACTCTTTATTAATAAAAAAAAATGGAAAGAAAAAAAATGAATGATGGTGTGAAAAACACTGTGAGGGTGGGTGACCTATGCGCGCACCCATTGTGCAAGGAATTCTATGCTGTATCGGCGGAGGAAGACGAAAGCCTCAGGCTGGACATAGCGGAGAACGGGCTCATAAGCGGTGATATATGGGCCACCACGAACAAGGAAGTGTACGTGGGGAACAGGAGAATCAGAATCCTTCAGGCGATGGATCCGGACAGGACGATTGAAGTCAACGTCAAGGACTATCAGGGTGATGACCTGGTCGACATCATGATTTCTTCAAACAGGTACAGGAGAAAGAAGTTCCTCGACCTGTACAACGAAATCGTTGCCATCAGGAAGAAATTCAGTCCCGGTCAAGGAAGCAGAAGCGACCTGAAAGGTGGTAAAAGGGTTAACACAGACGATGAAGTCGCAAAAAGGATTGGGTTGTCTGCAAAGACCTGCAGGAAGATAATCGAGATACAGGAAAAAGCCCCCGACCTGGGATTCATTATCGACAGGGGGGAGTTGTCGATTAGCGCAGCACGTGACATGGCCTATTATGAAAAATACCAAAATGGCGACAGAAAATCGCAAAGAACAAAGGCTGCGGAAAAGTCTCTTGTTTGTCAGCAAGAAACAGATTGTGACGGAAACAATCTTGAAGTGTATCCCGTCACAATGGCCGATGAAACAGACTTGCGGCACTCGGTGACCCTCAACGATGGCCGAAAGATAATTGTACAGATTGAATTCGCCAAAGAAGACGAAAACTATGAAAGCTAAGAGAGAACTGAAGTTCGGCTCGCTTTTCACATGCGGTGGCGGGTCATCTATCGGTGCCACAAAAGCCGGGATGAAGGAACTGTTTGCATGCGACATCAACCCGAATGCGAGAGATGCATTTGAGGCAAACAGGCATATCTTCGGTGAAGCGCCCTATTTGAACAAGGATGTCAGAACCGTGACTCCTGAAGAACTGCTTACCGTCAGCGGGCTCAAACTAGGTGAACTGGATTTGCTGGAGGCATCGCCTCCATGCAAATTCATTTCAAGAACCAATCCGCTCGCCAGGTGGAACCACCCGATGAATTTCCTGTACAGGCACGTGTTCAAACACATGGTTCCGACCGCACTGTACCCGAAGGTTGTTGTCATGGAAAACGTCGCCGCTCTATATGACCCGAGTTTCAGGCCGCTGTTGGAAAAAATTCTGTTCGACGCATCACGGCTGAATTATCATTTCCGTTTTGAAATATTGGACGCTATGGATTTCGGAGTCCCTCAGAGCAGAGAAAGAATTATCTTCATCTTCGTCCGAAAGGACATAGGGTCACCGGTCATATTTCCAAAGCCGCTGGATCGGCACATCCCTATCAAAGATGTTATTCACGGCATAATAGGTTTCAAGGATATAAATTTCGGTTCACCATTCAGACTTGGTACAGACATCTGCTGCACCCTCACTACCGCGGAAACCCTAAAGTTCCACTTCGTCGAAGGTGAAAGAAATGCGACCGTAGAAGAACGAAGGGCCATCATGACGTTCCCTGGTGCCTACAATTTACCAAACAAAAAGACCGCAGCCCTTGAACTTCTTGGAAACGCCGTGCCGCCAATGCTTATGTTCCATATCATAAGCGCAATAAAAAGTCATGTCTTGACACCGTATTACAAAAAGCAAAGTATTGGCAGGTAAATTTCTAATATCATGCACAATGTTATATTATACAGCGGATTACAAACTTACGTAATACAAATTATGGGGCGAAATTTTCGTAAAACATTGGTTTCCTTTCGGATACACAGAAGGGCTGAGAGTGCAGTCCTTCGGGAATCGCTAAAAAGCGCTAAAATGCTCGTGTACACTTTACGGTGTGGCGGGAATCACGCACCTTCACATGGACAAAATATTATTAACCGAACTGGCCACAATGCTTAAAGTCAAAAAGGTGGACACGGCAAGGCTGTGGTGCATCGAGAGAGGCATCCCCATCTTCGGCAGGAACCAGCGCAGGTGGGTTCTTGCCCGGGATGTGGAAATAGAACAGGACCTAGACCTGATTGCATACCTCATCGACAGGTATGGGAAGGAACACTGGTACAAGGTGTATTCGATGTACAAAGACAATGATGTGGAGGGTCTGATAGAACTTAAGTTCGCATCGAAAATCGACAGGATACGCCCACGGCATTCCGATTACAAACCGAAGACCGACATTTCGGCCGGGTTCTTAAACGAAATATGATGAACAAGAAAAAGCTCGATTACAAGCCCTTTCCAGGGCTGAAAATCTATTGCAGGAAATGCGGGTACGAGATTCAAAACGTCGGAGACAAGGGATTGAAGACCGGCTGCCCGCACCCGTTGGAATCACAGGTATACAAGGCCGTGCTTATAGAACCGGGGTCGGGAAAAAGAAAAACGAGGATACTGGATGCTAAAAGTCACGACGAGGCCTTGGCAGGACTGCTGAAATTCAAGGAGGAGCTGCGGAACCCCGTGCCAGCCTCCCTGCTGCGCAAAGAAGAAAAAGAAAAGCCGATGACGTTGGCCGGCTGCATAGCCATGTACTTCGACTACCTACAAGGTAGCGGTGTACTCGAGTTCGAGAAAAAAGACAGAAGCGGGGCATACATTAAGGCTATGGTCATGAACGGCAGACGCTTCATGACTTTCCTGAAATCCATCGGCATGAGCCCGCAAAGCGTCCGGATTGACGAGGTGACCGACCTGGTCGTGGAGCAATACTACAAGCACGTGAAAGAATGTACGGGCAGTAACAGCACCTTCAACCATTTCTTCCGGCCCCTCAAGGGTCTGTACAGGTTCCTGATCGACAAGCGGGATTATGTCATCAGGAACCCGTTCAAAAACGTGCCATGTCTTTCGGAGGGGGGAAACCCAAAGGCCATAGGTTACGACGACGTCATGAAGATAAAGAGGGCCATAACGCCCGAGGATTCAGTGGAGGTCTTCAGCAATGGGGTTCGCAAAAATCGGTACAGGCCCTGGCTGGTCGATGCGATTGACCTGGCGGTGTACACCGGCCTCCGCAGGGAACAGGTCGTGGAGATAAAATGGGCCGACGTTAAATGCGACGCGCAGGGAAGGCCCGAATACATTCGTTCGAGCAACCTGAAGGTAAACCGAATACTAAATGGCGGTCGGACAGGAAACGAGCGTTACGTCAACGTACCCATAAGTGCGGAACTTCTTGAAACGCTTGACAGGCTGGGTCTGGAGTCGAAGCTCGGCACCGAATCATACGTTCTCGCTCCAGATGCCCGTATCAACAGGAAAAACCTGTTGCAGCAAATGTCGGCCTGCTTCAGGTTTTACCGCAACAAGGCAGGAATCAGCTCCAAACTGAGCTTCAAGAGCCTCCGCAAGACGTACCTCAGCGCGGTGGCCTCAGCGATAGGCACAGGTAATGTCAAGGCCGTGAGTGGACATTCCGGCGACGCCATATTGAAACGTCACTACATCGACGGTGAGTTCGTCGCCAGGGACTTGACCCGGTCAGGGTTCCGGCTCTTCGATGACGGCAAGGCTCACCGTCCTGAGGCGCCCTGCACGGTCGACTTGTGTGAAATCGGAAGTGCCGCGCTCAATTGAACCGCGTGGCGTTTGTCACAGTTTTCGAGCACCCTTGCCCGGACACACATGAACGGAAAACCCGTTCAAGAGTGTCCCGGGCCGCACCGGGAAACAGGCCGGGGGAATACCCGCCTGGTCAGATTCCCGATACCCTGACGCCCGATCAAAAACATGCGCCAAACACCGGCCTCGGCTACAGGTTCATATAGATGTCATCGAATTCCTCCTGCTGTATGCCGAGGTATATCCTGGTGGTCGAGGTTGAGGTGTGATTGAAGAGCTTGCTGAGCATGATCAGGGCGCGCTCGCTGTTGTTGTCCCTGTCCCAGACGCGGCGCCCGAATGTTTTCCTCAGGCTGTGGGAGCTGATGCTCTTATTCTTCGCTGCGTATGCAGCGTGCAGGAGCCGGTTCACTTGGCGCACTGAGAAGGGTCTTTTCTTCTGGGACACGAAAAGGAAATCTTCTGGTTCATTCTGAACCAATTTCGAGGCGTACATCGCATACGCTTCCTTCACGGTGTCGTTTATTCTTATCGTCCGTGCCTTGCCGGTCTTCTTTTCCGCGAGCTGTATCGTATCCCCGGCGAGGTCTTTGTGCTTCAGGCGGAGGAGGTCGGAAATCCGCAGCCCGAAATGAATCCCGCAAATGGCCAAGAATGCAATCTTGTGATTGCTGCCGTCCTTTTCCTTCAGGTAACGCATGGACCTGTTCAACGTGGCGTCGAAATCCATATAGTCGGCTGTTGTGTTTGTTCCTTCGAGTGACATATCGTTTAGATTTAATGGTTCTCACCGAAGATAGCAGAAAAACGGCTCGTATTGCGGGTTTCAGGAAGTTTCTGGACATTTATTTACTAACAATGCCCTGTCGGTTGTATAAGTGATTGGTTGCCAAGCACGGTTTGTAAAACGTCCACTAATATAAAAAGTTAGCATTATTGTGGAGGCCTTTTATGAAAGTTATTGGGCAAACATATAATCATGACAATTTAATATTTCATCAATGAAGTACAATAATGCGCATAAGTCATATTGTCAGCCTTTTCTGTATGGCATGGAATGTGACTTTTTTAAAAAAATATAAAAACGGAGGTTTCGATTTAAAAAATGCTTCATGATGTGCGAGATCATGAAGCATGGTTGGGAATGATAGTGTGAAACAAAAGGACTAATCAGCCTTTTCCATTCCGGTTAAATGTTCAAGCGACAAAAGTATATTTTTTTTTAATAACACAATTTTAATAACACAAAATGTACAGAAAATTGTCCGGTAAGCATAGCCAACCTCACACCGGTAATATGTGCTCTGATCCGTCAGGTAGTACCAATGAGCACCTTATTTAAATTTTAGTACATGCATAATTTTACAATTTCAATTAACCCGATTGCAGAATTCACGACTGCAACACCGGGCAAGAAAAGAAGCATCGTGAAGCAGCAATTAAACCCGCCCAAGGTTCTTATCGCAAGATATAGGACGGCAAGGGCAAGCATGCTGAAATCAATAAAGAATGGCGTTTCGGAAAAAGAAGTCCTCGCAGGAATTGAGAGGCTTCAGGGTCGCGTACCCGCAACAGACTTCCAACGAAGCGACATAAAGAATTCGATTGAAGCGCTGAGGTGTTTTTTGAAGCTGCGTTTTCCGGAGGAGTTCAAATCCATCAAATGCAGTTTTCCAAAGTCCGATGTGAAGAGCATCGAACTTGCCGGGATTAACATCCTCGTTGCTCCAGATTTAATTCTGAAATGGACGAACGCAGGGAAGGCATACGTTGGTGGCATCAAATTTCACATTTCAAGAAGTGGGATGTTCGAGGTTGAGAATTCGAAATGTGTTGCTGCGGGTCTCCGGATGTTTCTTGAAAAAAATGTTGCTGGTAAAGGAGAAACTGTTGACCCCAACTTTTGTCTTAGTGTTGAAGTCTTTGGCGAACGTGTTACACGTGCTCCTATCAATTACAAGGAGTATATCGCTAAACTCGCACAGGCCTGTCAGGAAATCAACAGGATGCTAAAAGCAGCATAGCTTACTATAAACTGGAAGGCCATCGTATCGTTGGCCTTCCTTTTCCTTTTTATATGAAGACATATAACATACAAATACTTAATAGAATAATCGGGCGTTACAAAATGCTGCGCCTGCATAATACCGACAAACACCTTGAATATTGTGTCGGTCAGGATAGTTTAAAAGCAGCCATAGAAATTGCTGCAAAAGCAATTGACCAGTTCGATAATATTCACAATCATCAGCGAAGAAATGGCCGTTTAGCTCTTGGTAAATTCGCTAAAAATTTGGCACTAAAAGAACAGCTCATAAGCAGGGCTTCAGATTTTGATGAGCTTATCAGCATAGTACAAAATGCGAAATGCGATAAAATCGGCGAGCTTGCAATTTACGATACTGCATACAGGATAGGTAATTATTTGGGCATATTGCCTG
Source organism: uncultured Syntrophomonas sp. (assembly GCA_964600925.1). GTDB lineage: Bacteria > Bacillota > Syntrophomonadia > Syntrophomonadales > Syntrophomonadaceae > Syntrophomonas_B. The sequence continues at coordinate 392 of CAZRMB010000073.1, read as the reverse complement.
AAAAAATATATTTGCATAGCGGCACACGTGAGGGTGCAAAGGCCCTGATTGGTCGAGCAGCAGGTAAGACATATATTCTACAAACTGACCTGCCATCACCATTTCAACGCCCCGACTTGACACCGGCAGAGATCGAGGACATACTTTGTATTTACAAGAAAGAACTTAAAAAGTGCACCTGAACTGTACACCTGCCAAAGAAAAAGGCTTGCGTCATTTTGCAAGCCTTTGGTAATCAATGTGGGATGTGCAGGATTTGAACCTGTGACCTCATGCGTGTGAAGCATGCGCTCTGAACCAACTGAGCTAACATCCCTCGAAAAAAAAAGAAGTCAGAGACTTCTTTGTGGGAGTTACTGGATTCGAACCAGTGACCCCCTGCTTGTAAGGCA
>CAZRMB010000072.1:0-9902 GCA_964600925.1 uncultured Syntrophomonas sp. | reverse complement strand
GGGCTTGAAGAAGTGGGCCTGGTAGGTTTCGAACCTACAACCTGCGGATTATGAGAAACTGGCGTTCATCATCTAATAGGCTCGCCCAACCTATTAAATTTATATTATGTTATATTTTTGCCAGCCGGATCCATTTTACCATCGGTGACAAATACGTGACACAGCCTTGCCAGGACCTCAACCGCCTCAACCATCTCTTCCCAATGCGGGTTAATATAACGGCTTGTGATGGATGTTCGCTTGTGGCCGAGGACCATCGCGATGACCGACTCGGGCACTTTAGCTCTTGCGAGACGGGAAGCTACTGTATGCCTCAGATCATGAAAACGGAAATCAGCGATCCTTGCCTTCCTTAGCGCATTGCCCCAGGCTGTTTTAATGGTTCCTATTTTGCCGCCATCTCGATTCACGAAGAGATATCCTTTTTTGTGGGTCATCGACTCCAGCACCTGGAGCAGAAATGAGCTGATTGGAATGACCCGGTCCTCATCAGTCTTGGTGTGTTTAATTTCGATTTTGCCCTGATCGAGCTTGATGTTCTCCCATTTCAAACCCAGAATCTCACCCAGCCGCATGCCTGTGTTCAACGCTATCATGACGATTTGAAATAGGTGCCCTGAACAGACATCAAACAGCCTTGAAAACTCATCGTCTTCCAATGTTCGTTCTCTTGATTTCTCCTTGTCAAATCGTACGGCTCTGCTGGCTACAGGATTCCGAGTCAGAAATTCCCACTCGATGCCCATGTTGAAAATATGGCGCAAACAGGCAAGCTCCCGGTTGCATGTCGCAAAGTTCCGGTCTTCCACTGCGATGCCCCTGGCAGCGTATCTCTCGTTTAATTCCCTTTTCCGGAGAACCTGATATTTTTGAATATGAGCAACTTTGATGGAATCGACAGCATAGTCACCCAGTTTTTTATTGTCGATAACCATGTTCAGGATATTTTTCAGCGAAACGATGTCCCTATCCCAGGAACGTTTTTTTGTTTTAGCGTATTCGAGGTAACGATCAGAAAGCTCTTTCAACGTTATCAAACTTGATTTTTGTAAAATTTTATAATTCTCCGACAGCACCTCATACTCCACTTCGGTCGCCATCTTTTTCGCCTGCTCTTTGGTCTGCGCCTCCAGTTTAATCCTGTACCTTTTGCCGCGGATCGTAAAGTCGGCATACCACCTGTCCCGATGGGCAAACTTCCTTTTATAAATTTTTGCCACGATGAACCTCCCTAGGTAAGAATTCTGTCAGAATTCTTATACCCAAAGGGCGATGGAAACTTTTGTTTTGTATTGTTGCGATAAAAAGCTGGCAGGTAACCTCATTAAAACCTTGTTTTGTAGGGTTAAAAAAAGTGCCTCATAAACGTACCATCTGGTACGTTATAAGAACTTGATTTGTATATAGGTTATGAGACGCTGGAAGGGTAATATAAAACAGGTTGTTAAAGGTGTCTCAGAAAGGAAGGAATATGAGAAAAATCAACAGCATCGTGGCCGCTACATGAGCAGTTTTATGATTACGACTATTAATAGTCTTTGCTTGATCCTGCAGCGATATTAAATTTCACTTGATTTTCAGTTTCTGATTGTCTAATTTTCCGGCAGGTAAGAAGCGGTGAGGGGGCCGGATATGGCTTGGCGTTCTGAATAAGGAGTATCAGCCTTTGTTAGTCGCCTGATACCCTTGATTTTTTGACCCCCAACAAAATCAAATTTACTATCAGTATTCAGTACCTGGAGGTGAAAGCGGTTGTCTTTCCTATCAGTTTTAATCTTTTTTAAGAGATAATAAATAAAATGTCAATTTTAAAAAAATCCAGGGGAAAAGAAAATGGTTGGATCTGATCGTAGAACTGAACAATTTATGTTAATAAGGTTTTTTTTAGTGGTATTTCTTGCCACCAGCACTCTACCACAAGTAATCTCAACTCAGGTAGGAGAAATTAAAGAACGGGTTTTGGGAAAAATCATCGGCAATGTGAGCAAAATTGTAAGAAGTGAGACTACTGATGGATGTCATTTTGCCTATATAACTGAAATAAATTCTAAACAAGTAGTTGTGATTGATGGAAAGCCTGATCCTGAATTTGACAGTATTGGACAAGAAACATTAACATTCAGTAGAGATGGACGGCATATTGCATATACAGCTCAGGTGGGCGAGAAGTGGATGGTAGTAGTAGACGGAAAGCTTGAGCCGGCATATGATGATGTTTCATCCCCCATTTTCAGCCTTGATGGTAAGCGATTGGCATATGGTGCTAAAAAACTGAATAAATGGCTGCTCGTTATCGATGGAAAGGAAACTCAGTATTATGACGGAATAGCGATAGGAATGCCAAAATTTAGTTCGGATGGGAGACGTGTCGCATATGCCTGCCGGGTGGGTGATAAATGGATGGTCGTAATCGATGGAAAGATATCTCAAGCATATGAGAAGATTGGAACGGAAACACCGGTTTTCAGCCAGGACGGCAAGCGAGTGGCCTACATTGCAAAAGTAAGTAATAAATGGCTTGTCATCCTCGACGATCAAGCGGAGCAGGAATTTACCCGTATTGGAGCAAAATCTCTGGTTTTTAGCCCCGATGGGATGCGTCTTGCATATGCTGCCCAACAAGGAGCGAGATGGTATGTAATAGTCGACGGGCAGACTAATGGAGGGTTTGATGGAGGGTTTGATGGAGTTTTATTGGAGACCCCGATATTTAGTTCAGATGGAAAACAGGTTGCGTATGGTGCTAAAATAAACAATAAATGGCATGTTTATGTTAATGGACAAGCCAGCCCAGGCTATGACGGAGTCGGCATGCTAAAATTTAGCCCGGACGGAAGGCGTCTGATATATATAGCCGGAGATGGGTATAAACAAATGGTGGTAGTTGACGGGCAAGTGGGGCCAGAATATGACGGGACTTTACAGGGGACTCCGATTTTTTCACCAGATGGAAAGAGTATAGTGTATGGCGCCCAAATGGGCCATAAATGGATTATGGTGGTTGGAGAGAAGACAATGCTGGAATATGACAGTTTTCTAGACGGACCAGTCTCTTTTAGCCCTGACGGAAAAAAGCTTGCATTCGGCGTCAACAGAGGTAATATGCAAATGGTGATCATTGACGGAAAACAGGGACCAGAGTATAATGGTATAGTTGCTGGTCCAGTTTTCACAAACGCCGGATCTGTAGAGTATTGCGCCAGAAAGGGCGATTCACTTTTGCTGGTAACGCATAAAATTTAAAAATAGGTAGCGTCAAATAAACTGTTGCTATTTTGAGTACAAAATGTTAACCAATTTGCCAGCGTGTCATTCGCACCGGCAATTAATAATAGATTTGGCTATTACGTTCAGGGTAATGAAAACACGAAAACGGCTTGAATCGATGCATACAAAACCACATTTTTAAAAAGTTGTACAAGTGAGATTCGTTTCCAAATCTGCCAGTTCGTAAGAGTTTGCGATTCAATTGTTTTATTTTCGAAGATGTTACTAATACGCAGCTAATTTTCGACAAAGAAATAAGTTATTAAAAAATCAAAATTTCTCATTAAGGAGCGGATTATTCAATTTAATATTTTCTCGACTAAATTCCTTTTATCCTTTGTAGCCTGGTAAAACATTTTTCAGCATCTGAAAAGTTTTGTGAAAAAAGAATTTTCCTTGTTGTTGTTTGCAGTTGGACAAAGTTACTACCGTGCATAATCATTCGAAAAGTTAGTTTGAAAATAATGAATGTTTTTCAGTATTTGGGATTGCTTTTAGATAAAACTATTTTTTGCCGCATCGCATATGAAAAGAAAGTCGTCAGTATTTCTTCAGTAATTCGATAAGCTCTGGATGACCGGAATCTTCCGCAATTGTAAATACAGATAGAGCGTTAACCATGCCCCGTTCCAAACTAGCACCGCGGTCTAATAGTAATTTTACTATATCAGCATGTCCTTTATAAACTGCATATTTTAATGCATTCATTGGTGCACCGCCAGAGAAGATTCTCAAATTGGCACCATGATTAATGAGATTTCGGACTATTCCATAGTATCCTTGATATGAGGCGATCATTAGGGGAGTTAGATGTTTTTCCTTACACCTGTTAGGATCATATCCTTTATCTAATAGTTTCTGTACAATTTCAAAATCTCCCACAGCGCAAGCGAAGGCTAAAGGATCATCCCCAATGTATTCATCGCCAAGGCAAATATATTGATGATTTTGATTGTACAGATTAATCATATCCATTTTGAGCGAACAATAATTAAAATTTGATTTTAATAATTTTTGATCAGCTTCCGCGATCGCCTCATTAATACTTGCTCTTGAAAGTTTCATTTGGATTTCAGAGCAATGCATGCTATTCGGGTATTTATTAAGGAAGTAGTATAGCTTCGGGATCGTGTTCGACTCGACAGCATCTTGATATTCATACTCTTCTAATTCAGACTGAATTAGTTTGGCAAAATCAGTGTTTTGATATTTTTGTTTTAGTTTTTTATAACCTTCGACCCCTCCTTTTTTTCTTGCTGCTGATACTTCCAGTTTGATGATCTTTTCCTGTGCGGCTTTTTTGTACTCGCTGTTTGGATGTTTTGCTAAAAAAGCTTCGTAGTGCTCAATTGTATTTATCTGCAAGGCCTCTCTAAATAGCGATTGCTGGGAAGCGCAACCGATGAAAATAGCAAATATTATTGAAATAATCAGTACAGCGTTTTTCATTTTTATCTTCCTTTCTTGTTAGTGTGGGTGAAAAATTGCAGTATGTATGGATAAAGTATGCTTGAGGTATTACTGCTATAAACAATGAAAAGAAAACACGATCAGGAAGAGCAACTATTGTTGATATATGCCTAAAGCGGTGAAAATCCATTGATAACCTGTTTAAACGACCGATTTCCTGTTATGTACTGCACCCCATTATGAATTTTTAGGGAATTCAAGGCACCATTATATTCGCTTTCAAATAACGCTAAATCACGCTTAAACATATCATTGACTGTGATATCCGTCGAAAAAACTCCATTTGGCGTACGAACATCCTTTATATAATCAAGATTAATATTCCCAAGGTAAATCGTGGAGTCTTCAGGAACTGAAAAAGAAATTTCGCCTAGATCAACCTGAAAGGACAAGCCATTGGCGATGAGCTTTTGCATTCTATATTTTCCAGGTGGAAGTTCTAAACTTACTAGACAAGCTCTGCCAACGGGAGAGGTCAATTGAATTTTCTTTTCAAGAATAACATCAAACCGGAAAGGTGGTTTTTTCTCGGGAATGATATAGAGCAATCCCATTTTGTAATCCATAAAACGCAGTTCAGGTGTTTTATCATGAGTGGTGATTGTGAATAGAAGGAGTGATTCTGAATTATCTAATTTTGGGTTTTTACCTGTTTTCAGTACCATACCCTTAGGAGCTGCACATGAATAAAATTGAGCAATCAAGATAATTCCAGACATCCACAACATACGAATTTCAGGTTTGCGCATCACTGCATCCTCCAAGATTGGTTCATATTTCTGACATTTTCTGGCGATGTTAGTTTATTATTGATCTGGCGCGCGTCATTTCGAATTTTTGTCTTTAGTGTCACTATCGCATTTTGTATTGCAGCAATTAGTGCCGCGCGGGTCAAATCAAATTTATCATCCATCACCGCGGATCCCAATATGCTATACCCCCAGTAAAATGCAGCATATTCTTAGGACTGGCCTGACACATTATATCTATTAACAAGTGTGCTGCTTTGGTCATAAATAGATATAGTCATATTAACCCTTATCCTTTGCTCACCAATAGGAATGTCCAGGAAAAGTGATGTGACAAGCGTCATGGCGCTCAATAAAAACCACCCGTACTATTATTGGAACGACAAACTTTAACATGATATCCAAGGGAGGAAGCGCATAGGACATTGGCTCTCGTGACCCAAATTTATTCGGATTAAAAGTAGCACATGAAAAAACGGGACATCCATGATCAGAATTCCACATAGATACCTTCTCATCATTAGCGACCTTTCGACAGTAATTAGCAACTTGTTCATTTTGTCGCCGTGACCCAGCCATTGACTCATTTATCGATAAATGTTCGGTTCCTCCACAGACATCGCCGGTAACTCGACGAAAATTTTATGATTTGATCCACTGCTATTCACCCTTCATACTCATTTAATACTACTATGGACTTACTCCGAATTTTCTTCATTTATATAATTATTGAAGTCCGCTGCATGATTCCTGCTTCAGCGGTTCTGCAACTTGGATTGTTTATAGCTCTTTATTTTCTGTTTGGCATCTTGGTTATCAATAAATCGGGCATTGAAAAATATTGCAACACCGCCAGAATCAAATGATTCTTCAGTGGGGTTATTTTCAAACGAGATAACCTCCGGAGCAGGAACAATGTGTTGCCGATAAAACGGCGGCATCTCTCTTTCAATATCTTTGATGAGACCCGTTGATTTATCGTATTTAACCTTGTATGGACCTATCAATATTGTGTAAATCTTACCTATCTCAACATCTAATTCAACATATCTAGGATGGGTAGCTATGGTTCGTTTGTAAAAAGTATAAACGTTTTGCGGGAGGTAGGTGAGATTTAGGTATCGTTCCTTGTCGATTTTTAGCTGGTGTTTACCAGGGACGACTTCGAAGACAAGAAATGTGCCCCTGTCCAGATCACCGCTTATGGTGCTGTCCAAATGAACAGGAACGATCATGTCGCCCCATTGACTCCTCTTATCACGTAGGACATAAATGAGCCCACAGTCTTGCCGTGGAATCATCAGTTTCGCTTGATTTGTGGGTTCATCCTTTTCTGACGGCATGGCAGCAACCGATGTGCTATGGACTAATAGCAGTGTTATTGCGAATAGGAAGACACAGTAAAGAGTTATCGCTAATTTGGCGATTATAGTATTCCTGACGTCTTCATTAAATTGTTTTTGCATACCTTTCTCCAAATAAATGCTGCTTGCTCCATGTTAACTAGACCTAGGATGGTTTTGTCATCCCTAGCTGGTTGTCACTACTTATTATTTATATAGGAATTACTGTGATTAATACATCAGTATCCTGAACTCCAACTCATGGAGAATGTAAGATAAATTGCTAAAAAAGATTGTCTGGACTCGATAAATTCATTCAACTGTGCTGAATAAATATTATCATGTTTTACTTGATAAATTGCACCAAACGTAAAATTATATTCATCGAATGGAAACAAAGCTTCATAAATATATTCCATGGGATCTGAATTTTGATCCGGATAATTATAGGCGAATGTTACCTTGCGGCAAAATCCTAAATTGAGATAATTACCCTCACCCGAATCCCAGGGATGTCCGCCGATGAAAAAATAATGTAATGGTGAATGGACCATCTCGCCACCAAACATTTTTATGGGATTGTTTTTATATCCAACCGGTACCATGAAGTAGACGGGCAGAATGGAGCCAGTCTTGTAAATAATCTCCAATGAGCCAACTGCTATACCGATACCATACAGACGGTTTAAACGGCACTGCAGGGATGGAAGTTTCAATACAAATACGGCATCGTACTTGGTAGGATGCAGAAAATTTTGTGTGCGAAATCCGAGCCCCAACCCGGCATCTGCCATTGATCGAATTAGGGAGATTGGCGGAATATCTAACCGGAGGCTGGTTGGTTTTGCGTCAGTTGTGTCTGCCGGACCTTCTTGACAGAGCTCGGTTTGGATAACCTGTTTCGTGTTGGATGTATATTCGAATGGAGTCGACTGGCCTAGGACCTGAGAGTAACCTAGTAAAAGTATAATTGCCGTTAACACTTTATTACTAATAAATAGCAGAACTAATCTCACTTTCCTCGTAATTCGACTCATAGTATTCTCATTTTTTTGTTTATGGTGAACTGCTAAGGAACTCTTTTGTTCAGGCACGCATCAAATATCAGCCTCCGATTCTTCAATAATGGATGAAAAAGATTATTTGTTAGTGCTATCAGTTGTCAAATTCAAAACCCTCATATGTTCATAAGCTTTTGCAACATTAATCGCTTCACTGTAAATCGTTCGCGGATAGAAAAGCCAGATAAAGAAATTGTTCTTTATATTAAAATTTCTATCCTTATGTGTCCAAAATATTTTTGTCCCATTTTTCATCTTGATTTTTACGTCCACCCACAGGGGATTGCCGAAATAAAAAAGAGCCAGTAGGCCTGCAGGATTCCATTTATACTTTATACTTTCAATATTAGAGTACTTATTCCATTCATATAAAATTGCCGGTGTCTTTGTTATAGTTTCCTCGACAAGATATGCGGCTTGCCAATCGGTGTGAGTCACCTGCGGCCAATATTTTGTTCCGGACACTTTATCCGAAACATCAAGAAAAAGCTGATTATTAATCCGTTCGATCTTTTCTACGCTTGACTTTACTTCCATACTGTCCATTTCAATTTTGGACAAATGAACAGTAGCGCAGTTCGCCAGAAATAGACAATTTAAGAATACGACAAAGCGAAGTCGGTATTTCATTGCAACCTCCTTTTTTGTTATCATCGTTTCGTAAGAAAGAGCAGATTTTTTACGATCAAGGAATAGACAGCCTATATCGAGCTGAAGTGATCGAAAATTCGATATTCCCATAGCCCTGAAACTGGATACGAGCACAACTCTTGTCTGACTCATTCCCATTTTCAAATAAGTAATAAAAAAAATGCAAATCAGTTCTCACAAACCAATTTGAGCCTTTTTCTATATTGGAATCCCCTTCCATATAGCCCCTGGTCTTTTCACGAATAATAATAATCCATTTTGTTAAAATCAAGCAAAATTCGGGATAAGAACTCCAATCCAACCTCAATCTGAAAGGAGCTCTTATGCAAATCGGCTATGCACGCGTCTCAACAGAAGACCAGAAGCTGGATCTTCAACTTGATGCCTTAAAACAAGCTGGATGTGACCAGGTCTTCAAAGATGTCGCATCAGGCGCGAAATCAGATCGGGCAGGGCTCGATCAGGCATCAAAGTACCTTCGCCCAGGTGACACTCTTGTTGTCTGGAAACTTGACCGTCTCGGCCGCAGCCTCAAACACCTCATCGAAGTCATTAATGACTTCAGTAAGAAAGGAATATTCTTCAAGTCCGTCCAGGAAAACATCGACACATCCTCCTCAGGCGGTAAACTCACCTTCCACCTCTTTGGCGCCCTGGCTGAATTCGAACGGGATATCATCCGGGAAAGAACAAAAGCCGGCCTTGAAGCTGCCAGATCAAGAGGTCGTGTCGGCGGCCGTCCCAAAGCAATGGATCAGCGGAAAATTGCCCTCGCCAAACAGCTCATGTCCAATCCCTCCAATTCAGCCTCAGATGTCTCAAAAACGCTTGGCGTCTCCAGAGCCACCCTCTACAGAACCCTGAAATCCAGATAGGGCAATCGCACCTCGATACCCTATCAGCATTTTTGGTATAAGAACTATGATGGGAAAGTTTTCTCATCTTGGTCCCCGTTTCCCCAACCCAACATAAGGAGTTTCAAAATGGATCAGCTGAAAACTGGCACGATGTCCGACAAGATCGAGTTCATCGCTCAGCTCGGCAGTCTGCTCTTCGGCGCGGTGCTCACCACCGTTCAGATCGTCAAGACCATCAAAGGTGAGGACGAAAAACCTGCATCCGTTCCCGTCCAATGAGCACCCCGCAGCAAAAGCTCCCTCCCAAGGAAGAGGATCACATCGTCGAAGTCTCGATGAAGCATGTGGTCCTCGCCTTTGGCGGGATCGTTCTCGGAAGCATCGCCGTCGGCGCAGGCATTTCCTTTGCTCGAGATTACGCCAAATTCAAGCGGCAGAAAGCAATGCTGGATGCCGCAGGTCAAATCCTCGAAACCATTTTTCAAGGAGGTCAAATTTCATGGA
>CAZRMB010000071.1:0-9934 GCA_964600925.1 uncultured Syntrophomonas sp. | reverse complement strand
CGGTTCCATAAGCGATTACCGCCTTGAGGTTTTTGCTGCCCATTACCGCACCGATCCCACAACGTCCAGCAACCCTTTCGCCCGATACCGCACAGGCATAGCGTACCAAATTTTCTCCACCCGGACCGATAACCAGCTGTCCATATCGTTTATTAAATTGCTTTTGCGTCTCTTCGGTATTCATACCCCAAAGATGGCTGGCATCCCTGACATTTACAATACCATCCATAATTTCTATATAAACCGGTGATGCTGATTGTCCGCGAATGACGAGTCCGTCATAACCTGCGCCACGTAGCTTCATACCAAATGTTCCGCCACAGTTTGAAGAAGCAATGGCACCGGTCAGCGGGCTTTTCGTGCTTATATTGAAACGACTGCTGGAAGGAGCACCCGTTCCGGTCAGCGGGCCAACATTAATAATAATCAGATTGTCTGGTGAATAAGCGTCCGTTCCTGCAGCCATTTCATCGTACAGAATTTTGGCAGCCAAACCCTTTCCACCCAAATAATCGTGGAAATCCCGTGTGCTTATTACAAAGTTCTTACTCGTTTTCCGAGTAAGATCTATTTCAATATAGCGAGGACGTTTCATGAAATGGCCTCCATTCTGATTAAATTCAGGGGACATTTCCTGGTACAGATGGCGCATCCAACACATTTTTTGGGATCCTTAAGATAGGCAAACGTATGTATATCACCGCCATATTGCGGATCGGAGATGGCCAGCGCCTCCATCCCGCATGCTTCCACACAAATTCCGCAGGACGAACACTGTTTGGTATTTATTTGTGGCAGTGGCCAGAGTTTGCGGGGTATTTGCTGTGCTGTATTTCCCTGTGGATCAAGGATGGCCGATTTGGCACAGGCTCTGCCGCACACTCCGCATTCAACGCAACGTTTCTCGTTGACAGAATAAATTTCTTTTAGTGTTCCGGTTATGGCCAAAACAGGACAAAACTTTGCACAAAGAGAACATCCAATACATTTGTCAACGATACGGTAAGACATTATGACCATCCTTTACTCGATCAATATTACAATACGTTATTTTTGACAAAAGTAATAGCTAACAATTACCGCGTTATTGTTAGCTATAATTTAACATTATTAAGTTTTGAAGTGAAATCGTATTTTCTTATTTTTATAATAAGCTATACTTATACAAAAATGTAACACCTATATATCGGCGTTACATTTCACTCATCATATTACGTGTTTTTTAAATTTAATATATTTCTAACGTCATTTCGTTCACTTTAACTTAGTTTTCTTTATTTGAATTATCATAATCTGAAAATGTTGATCATAATATTTATTTTGGGCTACTAACCCGATTGGATTTCCAATTCCAGCAGTTCATGGTACAGCTCCTTTTTACGATCAGCCAGAAAGAAACTGTCCCTCATTGATTTTCTTTCCCTGGTCCGCAGTTTGTTGATACGTTCGGCTGACAAAAGGGCATACACAATACTGCTGTCATCACTGTATGATTGAGCCAGGACTTCACCTTTGGGGCCCCATATGGTTGCGCCTCCGCTGTATCTTCTATTCTGCCGGTCTTTGCCGCACATATTGCAGGCCGCTAAATATACTGAATTATCGTAAGCTCTTGCACCCATATAGTGCTGCCATATCTCTTGCCGATTGCCGGAAACACTGAGCGAGGCATGCGGAGCAAATAGTATTTCGGCTCCTTTCAAGGAATAAATGCCTGCCATCTCAGGAAAATGCCAGTCCCAGCATATTCCCACGGCAAAGCTTGTCCCTGTACTATTAAAAACAGGAAAATGACTGCCAGAAGCAAACCATTCTTTCTCAAAACGACCCAAATGCACCTTCCGGTATACTTCAGCCGTTCCGTCAGGAAATGCAATTAACTGGGAAATATATGGTTTTGGTACATCAAAGGATTTTTCAGCAAAACCCACCAGTACAGTAATTCGTGAATTCAAAGCCGTTCTGCAGAGCTGTTTTATAGCGGGATCATCGGCAGTAACAGCCAAGTCCTTGGCCTGCGAGTGAGTATATCCCTGCAAGGCCATCTCCGGAAAAACAACAAATTGGGCCCCGGCTTTTACTGCCTGCCCGGTCATTTGCAAAATGTTGTCTAAATTGCGGTTTATTTCTCCTGCTTCAGATGCCATTTGTACGGCAGCAATCATACAATCTGCCTGCATTTAATTATTCTCCTATATAATCATACTCGTTGGTAAAGCATTCCATATTCAGTGCTTTCTCCATCATTTCTTTATTGTGCAGGAAATTTACCAAAAATTGTTCTTCCTTGCTTTTGGCATGATTGGCACTGGTTAGAATATTAAATGGTCTGCTCATGTAAAGATCTTTTATTTTTACGGTTTTGAGTATTTTATCTTTACACTCATGACGAACGGTTAAGGATGAGATTATGGTCACACCCAAACCTGCGGCTACAACCTGTTTAATAGCCTGGGTACTGCCAAGTTCCATGGTGATATTAAAACCTGCCAAATCAAAGCCCTTATCCTGCAACAGCAATTCTACCACTTTACGTGTGCCGGAACCGACTTCACGCATAATTACGCGGGCGGTTGACAGTTCGTTAATTGTAACGCTCCCTCTTTTAGCCCAGGGATGATGATAAGGAACAATAACCGCCAATTCATCATGCCAGAAATTTTCAACTGTCAGGTCCTTGTTTTCAGGTACTGGTCCTTCCACAAGGCCAATTCTGAACTTCCTTTCCAAAATATCCTGGGTTATGGTCTCAGTATTGGCGATACTGACTTTAAAATCGATGTCCGGTCTCATCTTATACAAACAGGCTAGTATATAGGGCATAACATACTCACCAATTGTCAATGTAGCCCCTATTTTAACTTCACCGCGATGATCATCCGCAATTTCACTAATCGCCTGTTTTACATTCAGGGTCATATCCAACATCTGGCATGCATAATCATATAAAATAGTTCCCGCCTTGGTTAAGGTAACGCCTTTATTGCTGCGGTTAAATAATTTGGCTCCATATTGGTTTTCAATATTTTGAATCTGCAAACTCACCGCCGGCTGACTGATATGCAGTTGTCTGGCCGCAATTGTAATATTTTTTGTTTCCGCAACTGCCTTGAAAACCTGTAATTCCTGTTCACCCATTTACATTACCGCCTTTTCCTGTCCATTATGAATGTAGTGTTTACCTAATTGTAGTGGTTTAAATCCTCCATCGTCAAGAACCAGTAACCTGCACATCCTTTTTATAGCTCTGGTTTTACGCTGTAATGCCGGGTAATGTTTTTACTATAACGTAACGGCTAAATTGTTTTATTCGTAAAAAAAGCGGGTTCGTTGGAACCCGCTTTTTATTAAACACATCCGGTCGGTTTGGGAAGTCCTGCTATTTTGCAAGCACCTTTCCCGGGGCCGCTGGGGAATAATTCGTAAATCTCCCCATTACTTTTCTTTGTATCTTTTAACATTTTTCTTACCATAGGAGCTACACCAAACTCCGCAAAATAATTGCGCAGATAATTGATAATATCCCAATGTTCTGGTGTGAGCTCAACTTCTTCCGATACCGCCAATACCTGGGCAACTTCTTCATCCCAATCGTTAGCGTTATCAAGAAAACCATCTTCGTCCAACATCAATATACGATCTCCGACTATTAGTTCTGCCATTTCATTTCCTCCTTTTTTAAGGTTTTATATTATGCCCGGCCCATATTTGTATAGACCGGTGCAAAATAATCACATAGTTTCAATTAGTGTTCATATCCCATACCTTTTTCTCTGACGCCGACAACCACCTTGTACAGAATGGTAAGCAACAGCAAACCGATGGCGTAGATCCCGATAATAATGGCTATCTCATTTACATTGGGAATATACTCGGTTACTCTGCCGAAAGTATTGGGTACAAATCCGCCCAGCACCAGCCCGATGCCTTTGTCCAGCCAGGCTGCAATAAAAACGGCAACCAGGGCCAGCGGCAAAATCTTTTCATTTTTACGCAGTTTGGGGATCAGCAGCATGGTTATACCGGCAAAGGCAAGGATTGCTGCAATCCACATAAAAGCTACCAGATTATTATGTCCATCCAACCCGCCAAACAGATACTTCAATGAAGCCATATGCCCGGGAATATTGCTGTAAAAGGCAGTAAATACCTCCAGCAGGAAGAAGAATACATTGGCAATCATGGCATAGGTGACGATTTTGGCCAGCGATTGGATCGCTTCGGCGGAAGTCTTGAAAGACGATACTTTACGTAACAATAGACATAGTATAATCAGAAGCGCTGGTCCCGCTGCAAACGCTGAGGATAGAAAACGCGCCGCCATAATGGCTGACAGCCAGTAATATCTTCCCGGCAGTCCGGCATACAGGAAAGCCGTCACGGTATGAATGCTTACCGCCCAGGGAATGGCGATATAGGTAAGCACCTTGACCCAACCGCCCGGAGCGGCACCCTTTTTCTCCGCTCCCATGACCGTCCAGCCGATCACCAGATTGAGCAGCAGATAACCGCCCAGCACCATAAAGTCCCAGAACAATATCGAGTTGGGCGTCGGATGCAAAAGTATATTCATAAAACGGGTCGGCTGTCCCATATCAACAAACACTAAGAGCATACACACAATTACTGCCGCGACTGCCAGAAATTCACCCAAAATAACAATCTGCCCAAATGCTTTATGATCATGCAGGTAATACGGTATGGCCACCATTACCGCGGAAGCAGCCACGCCCACCATAAACGTGAATTGGGAAATGTACAATCCCCAGCTTACATCACGGCTCATGCCGGTCAAACCTAATCCGTATTCAAATTGCCTTATATAGGCAATCAGTCCGATCAGGATAACAACCATTAACAGCCCAATCCAGGCATAATAGCGTTTACTTCCATACAAAGCTTTCTCAAGCACTTTGTCCGCCTCCCCCGAAAATGTAATATATACTGGGACCGGTTCCCAATTCGACTTTGCGGCGGATGGAGAAATTTTCTCCCAGCACTTTTCTAACTTCTGAATTGGGATCATCCAAATCACCGAATACGATTCCTCCGTGGGAAGCCTCTTCACACAGTGGTCTTAAACCCTTATCCAGCCGTTCTACACAGAAGGTACATTTTTCTACCACGCCTTTTGTACGGGTGGGTATTTCCGGGTTTATTTCCTTAATATATGGTCTCGGGTCAAAGAAGTTAAAACTTCTGGCCCCAAACGGACAGGCAGCCATACAAAACCGGCAGCCGATACAACGATGATAGTCCATGGCCACGATACCGTCATCCCGCTTAAAAGTAGCTTTGGTAGGACATACCCTTACACAGGCCGGACTTTCACAATGGTTACACAGGACCGGGAACTGCTGCTGCTTAATTTTTTCACTTAAATAACTGCTTTCCAACTCGGCAAAAGTATGCTCAAAATCATCCTGCCAGATCCATTTAATCTCTTGTTTGGGGTCGCCAATATCCGGTACGTTGTGATACGTATGACAAGCTTTGGCGATACGTTTAAAATCCTCGGCATTCTGAAATTTGCTGACATCGATCACCATTCCCCAATGTTTGCCTTGCAGAGCCTTGCTGCTCTTTTTGATTTCCGCTGCCTCGGTTGCGCCGAACTGGTTAATGCCTTCAAAGACAGCCACTCCGCCAACTCCGGTTACGGCCAATAATTTAAGGAAACTACGTCTGTCCATATTATTGACCAGCTCCTTTCGTATCAGTGTGGCAATCCCAGCAATAGGGGTCAACTTGCGCATACGTATGGCAGGAATCACAGAACTCTTGCTTATTGGAATGGCATTTCAGGCAACTGTTTTCCAGACTCATTTCAAACTCTTGTCCGGAACTGCTGACATAAACGGTTTCTCCGTTTCTGACCACTTGATCGCGCCAATCGTTCAGCATCTGCATATGTTCTGTACGCATAAACTCGGCTGATTCAACGCACTTCTTATCACTCATTTGATTGATAACCGGGGTATTCAAACTTAATTGCGGTGCTTCGACGGCTTTGCCGATGTTTATTAAAAAAGGAGAAGTTATAATGACGGCGAAGACAACAAGAGCCGCAACGACTTTCCCTCCGTTATACATCGTCTTCCCCTCCTTTTCCAGGTAAAGGTTCACCGCGCAGGTTTTGGGTACGTTCTTTTTCCCCGTCCATAATCAGAGCATTGCCGACCAACTCATGTACGCCCATCACATCTACACCCGGCACCCAGTAGTCCATCAAGGTTGGCAGCGCTACCCGGTCAACCGCACAGATATTAGCCAATACATTAACCCCGTGTTTTTCATGAACATATTTAACGGCGTTGGCACGGGGGAAACCACCTCGTAATCTGAGTTCCATGTTTTCTCCGGCATTGAGGCCCGATCCGCTGCCACAGCACAAAGTTTTTTCCCGGATGGTTTCCTCCGGCATTTCATAGAAATGATTGCATACTTTGTTAATAATGTAGCGCGGCTCTTCCAAAATCCCCATTCCTCTTGCAGGATTGCATGAATCATGAAACGTAACCCGCAGATGATCATTACGGCTGGGATCAAGCTTGAGTTTGTTATGATAAATCAGGTCAGCTGTAAATTCGGCAATATGGACCATCTTAGTCGATCTGGCATTTTCAAATTTTGTTCCGGTTATGGGGGATACCGGCACCTCAAGAAAATCAGCCGGGCCGTTCCAGGTGTCCATATATTGATTTATAACCCGCCACATATGACCGCATTCACCGCCCAGGATCCATTTCACACCTAATCTTTTGGCCTCGGCATATATTTTGGTATTCAATCGTTTGCCCATTTCCATGGAGGTAAAAAACCCGAAATTTCCACCCTCTGAGGCATAGGTGCTCATGGTATAATCCAATCCCAGTTGTTCAAACAGCATTAAATAACCCATAAAGGTGTAGATGCCCGGTTCAGCAAATATATCCCCGGACGGAGTTACAAAAAGTATTTCAGCCCCTTTTTTATTAAATCGTGGTTCAATCCGCTTTCCGGTTATCTCTTCCAGATCATCCATCATAAACTCGATATTGCTCATTATCGTCTGTGGTTCCAGTCCAACGTGGTTGCCCTTCATATAGCAGTTGGCTACCGGCCCGGCAATCCAATCAATATTTAAACCAAGCAAATTAAACAATTCTCTTCCCACTATTGTTATTTCTGCCTGGTCGATGCCATATGGACAAAACACAGAGCAACGTCTGCATTCAGTGCATTGGTAGAAATAATACCAGAGTTCTTTCAACACATCTTCGGTCAGGTCCCGGGCGCCAGCCAGCCGGCCCAACAACTTGCCCGAAGTTGTAAAGTATCTTCTATATACAGATCTAAGCAGTTCGCCGCGTAAAACCGGCATGTTCTTTGGATCTCCGGAGCCCATGTAAAAATGGCATTTGTCTGCGCAGGCTCCGCAACGTACGCACATATCCATAAACAGTCTGAAAGAACGATATTTTTCCAAACGTTCAGCCATTCCGTCAAGAAATATCTTCTGCCAGTTTTCCGGCAGATGCCAGTCCTCATTTGCGGGAGACCAGTCACGTGCATTGGGGAAATCAACTATTTCAAGGTTTTTGCCTTTTGCTCCGTAACAATAGATCCCCGGTTTAAATTCAACGTCTGTATCCATCCAATCGGTGGAAGGGACTTGGTATTCGTGATTCAATAGTTCATCCTTTTTCGGCAGTTTTGCCATAATTTAACCCTCCCCTTCCAGTGGCAACCCGACTTTTTTCATTTTGTCTCTGAACTCTTCCTCATACTCAGCGTAAGTATGAGTTTTCACATCATAATTCCAGGGATTGATGTGCCTTACCATGCGACTGTTATTGGCAAGATTCCTGGTCGGACTCATAAATATACCGCCGGCATGCATGAGTTTGCTCCAGGGAAAATAAGCAAACAGGCAACTGACACAAGTCAGATGAATGTAGAAAATCGAACCTATACTTGCGGATACCGTAGGTCTGAATGTAACCAATCCCATAGCAAGTTCTTTTACTCCAACTACGTCAACTTTCAAGAAATATCTCATTAGAATTCCGCTGATAGCCACCCCCAGCAGGAGCAATAGCGGAAAATAATCCGCAGCCTGGGAGATGTAGCTGACTTTCGGACTTGCCACCCGGCGCAGGAACAGATAGCTAAGCGCCAGTACAATAAAAACATCTGTCATATACAGCAAAGGAATTCCGATCTGTAAAAAACTGTCCAGAAATTCAAGTCCCTGCACCAGAATCGGAACAGGCTCTGTAAAAAAGCGCAGATGCCTGATAATTATAATTAACATCGACCAGTGGAACATCAGGCTGCCAAACCATAACCATTTGGCTGAACCAATCGCCAGATTGCCGTCATGTTTTTCTGTAGATGTATTTCTGAACAAGGAACGGAACAATGTTATTTCCAGGATCATTCTCCAGATTACACCCCATGTGGTGGTTGGGTTTTCAATTTTATTCGGTTTTATCCATGGCAGTGATTCCTGTTGTCCACAGGTAGTGGGAATACAGAAAGGAACAGGCGATTTTCCCCATTTTATTACCCGGAATATAAAACCTGCCAGGAATACAATAAAAGCGAGGTAGGGCAGTATAATTCCAAAAAACGTATTCAGATGTAAGACTCCAGCCCCAAACCATGCTATAATAACCAGCGCCATCACCGCCAGCAGAGAAGACCAGATCTTCATCCCGCATCTCTCCCATTTAAACGTTTCATTTCTTTTATTCTTATTTCATTAATTCTCTCTTTGCATTCTGCGTATTTTTCCGAGGCCATCAAAGCAATTTCATCAATACGTTTATCAATATTCATCAATTCGTCAGAGTAACTGCCGTTCCTGATTTCATCCGTCAATTCCTCCCTGACCAATTGCTTCAAAGCCGATATAAAACTTAACGCCGACGACGGATTTATATCCTGTACTGCCCGCAGACGGCATATTTCCTCGAGTGGAGCCATGAATTCCGCGCTATTTTCTTCACTTATTAACAAATCATAAATCTTATTGGTATTATCCATGGTTACATATGCAATCGGGTCAGAAAAACGTCCAGTCTTGGTCTTTTCGTTTAAAAGACTGTGGTTTTCATAGCTGCTCATGGCTAAAGACTGCCATTTTGACAAAATCTGCTGCTTTTTTGCACGCAATGAACTGTTCAGTGTCAACTCCATCTTTATTCACTCCTAACAATCGGAAAGAATATTAAACGGGGAGGGACAAACGCACTGCCCCTCCCTGATCTATTATTCGGGAGCACCCACTTTACCCTTCAAGGCTACAAACGTTGTGGTAATGTACAGATATTCCACTTTGTCTTCGATCGCCAGTTCTTTGACGGCCAAATCCACGTCAGCTTTTAATTCGCCGATTGCCTTGGCGATATCTTTGCTTTTTGCTTTTTCAATTGTGTCCAAATAAGCCAAAACTTTCTCTTTAATTTCCGGATTCGCTGGTCCTTTTTCCATTACTATTCCTTCTCTCTTAATAATTTAGAGGCCAGGAAAGATTTTGTTCCAGGCGCGGTCGCAGACTAATATTTAAATGCTGCGGTGGTCCGGAATGTCTCACGGGAGAAAATATAATCATCAATACATTTGTCAGAGAACGGTATATTGGCAAGCGTGAAAAATCTTTCCCAACCGATGCGCTCTACCCATTCACCCACACGTTCACCTTTGCGCGCATGTCTTATCCAAGTTTCAACAATATTTCTAACCGCTTCAACCGTTTCCGGCCAGCGTGGCGGGTTATTGGGCAGGAACGGAATAACCAGTCGCGAGAACATCGGTACGGTGCGGGCATTGGAAACCTTGCCGCCGATTAGTATCGCAATACCATCATTGACCGGATCAAGAATCTGCATGCCGGGGGACATGGTATAGCAGTTGCCACAATACATACAGCGCTCTTCATTGACAATAA
>CAZRMB010000070.1:1256-9996 GCA_964600925.1 uncultured Syntrophomonas sp. | reverse complement strand
GAAGCGATCCTGCACCAGGATGGACCCTGCATGGTTCTGGCCGGAGCCGGCAGCGGCAAAACCAGGGTGCTTACGGAAAGAATAAATTATCTGATCGAGCAGGGCGTGAGGCCGGATTCTATTCTGGCGATCACTTTTACCAACAAAGCTGCCCAGGAAATGAAATCCCGTATTAGAGAAATACGGCCCGATTACACAGGCCAATGGATACAGACGTTTCACGCTGCCTGCTATAAGATGCTCAGAATGGATATTCATCTGCTGGGCTATGAACGCAATTTTGCCATCATTGACGACAGCGAAGGCAAAACCTTGCTCAAAGAAATACTGAAAGAGGAGCGGGACTTCGAAACCAAGCCCGACGAAATCCTCTACAGCATCAAACAGGCCAAAAACAGCCTCATGGATCCGGAAACACATTATCGCAATCTGAGCCTGCCCTTGCATATCAAAGACAAATATTACCGGGTTTATCGTATCTACAATGCTCGTCTGAAAGAGTACAATGCCCTTGATTTTGAGGATTTGATCATTCTCACGATCAAACTGCTGCGGGAATATCCGGATATTCTGTCCAAATATCAGAACTGGTTTAAATATATTATGATCGATGAATACCAGGATACCAATTATGCTCAGTATCTTTGGGCCAAGCTGTTGGCGGATGCACATCATAATATTTTTGTCGTGGGGGACCCCGATCAGTCCATTTACAGTTGGAGAGGGGCTGAGCCCTATAACGTCAAGAAATTCATGCAGGATTACCCTGCTGTTCATCTGATCAAACTGGAAAAGAATTATCGTTCCAGCGGCAGTATCCTGAAAGCTGCCAATGCGGTGATAAAGAACAATAGAGACCGGGAGGAAAAAATTCTTTACACGGACAAGCCGGAAGGAGAAAATCTGATTTATTTTTGTGCCGGTGACAGTTTTCAGGAAGGCCAGTTTGTGGCAGACACCATTGCTGATCTGGTAGACCGCGAAAACAAACATTATCATGACTGTGCCGTATTTTACAGGACCCACGCCCAGTCACGTATCCTTGAAGAAGCGATGCTGCGGCGCTACATCCCCTATCAGATCATCGGTGCCCGCAAGTTCTACGAACGCAAGGAAATAAAAGACATCCTGGCTTATCTAAAACTGGTCTGCAACCCCAATGACCGTCTCAGCCTGCGGCGGATTATCAACGTTCCGCGCCGCGGCGTCGGTGACAAGACGCTGGAAAAACTTGAAGATTTTGCGCAAAGCGAAAGCATTCCGGTAATGGAGGTGCTGGCGGATGCCTCACGGGTGAATGGGGTCAGTAAAAAAATGGCCTCCACACTGGAAGAATTTTATGGTATGTTCAAATATTTTGTTTCACTTAAGGAATCTGAAGTTGCTTTGAAGGAAATCCTGGATCAGGTCATGGAAATGAGCGGCTATATTGAAGATATCAAGAAGAACAATGCGGCCGAAGCCCAAACCCGCATCGAAAACCTGCAGGAACTTCGTTCCCTGGCAGTAGAGTTCAGTAAAGAGGGCATTGAAGATCTGGATGATTTTCTGGCTCGCGTTGCACTGGTACAGGATACGGATGATGTTGACAAAGCCGATACGGTCATGATGATGACCTATCACGGAGCCAAAGGACTTGAATTCCCGGTTGTTTTCATGACCGGCATGGAGGAAGGGGTATTTCCTTCCTACCGGACGGAAACCGAGGAAGATATGGAAGAGGAACGGCGTCTGTGTTATGTCGGAATTACCCGGGCCTGTGAAAGACTGTTTCTGACTAATGCCGTTTCTCGATTGTTATATGGCTATGAAAGAAACAATCCTCCTTCGCGGTTTATTAAAGAGATTCCGTCACAGTTGCTGGGCTCTCCCCATGTGAAAAAGACATCTTCCTGTGTGCTTGCGGAAGGAGATACCGTGATCCACCGGAAGTTTGGCATGGGTATCGTCTTAAAGTTGCAGGAGAACCAAATCGCCGTAGTTGATTTTGAAAGAGCTGGCGTGCGCACCCTTCGTCTGGACATAGCTCCCCTCGAAAAAATAAGTTAAGAATACTTGCGATTGGAACGGTTATAAACAAGCTGTCATAATCATAGCTTGTTTATAACCGTTCTTTTGTTTTATCTGACAAATTCGTGAGAATTTTCAGAATAAAAGGAATAATTAAACAAAATGGCGAAATTCACTATTTAATCATCAATATTTTAAGCGCGAGGGGGGACATTTTCGCAGACCGTCATAAATATTCGAATTGGTTTAAGCCGGAGATAAGGAGGGGTATGAATGCCTGGAGGAACAGAGCTGAAAAATGAGGTTTTAGCCAGCTCAACTTGTGCCCTGTGCGGTGCCTGCCTGGACTGGTGTCCGTACATAGCCAACCTTGAAGACCATCTGGTCCTGCGCTTTGATTGCAATGTTGCCGAGGGACGTTGTTATTCGGTTTGCCCGCGTACTTTTGCCGACTGGCAGACGATCAGTGCCAAGTATCTTCCCGATGCACCTGGAAATATTGAAATAGGGCCGTATTTTGCCGCTTTCAAGACCAAAGCGGTTCTGCCTGTAAATGGACAACAGGATGGAGGCACGGTCAGTCAACTGATTAAAACCGTGCTGGAAGAAGAACTGGCCCAGACGGTATTGCTGACCGGAAGTGACGATAAAATCAGTCCGCAGTCGTTCTTAAGTGCGGAGATCGATGATATTCAGAAGGCAGTCGGGTCTCGTTTTCTCGCTTCACCTGGCTTGCGTAAAATCATCGAAGCCCAAGAAAATAACGTTAAGCAGTTGGCAGTAGTCGGACGTCCCTGCCAGATCCAGGCTCTACGCAAACTTGACTATAATCGTCCTCCGCACAAAACACCTATGGAAATGCTGACCATTGGTTTGTTCTGCATGTGGTCGCTGGGTTGGAATTTTAAAGATTATCTGCAGCAAAAGTACCATGGGGAAGAGATTTTGGGTATCGCCATACCCCAGCACGGTTTTGAGGTGACTACTGATCAAGGCAGCCATAATATCCCCTTTGAAGAGGTCAGGGAATTTATCAGGCCGGGATGTAGTTACTGCCTGGATATGACTGCCGAACTGGCTGATATTTCTATAGGGGCATTTGAGCCTGAAAAGGGATGGAATACCGTAATTATTCGTACGCAAAAGGGGCAGGATCTTTTTGTCCAGGCTTGCGCCAAAGGCTATCTCGTCTGCGAGGAGTATCCTGAAGCGGAACTGCAACGGCTCAAGGGAGCCTCGCTGGCTAAAAAGAAGCGGGGCCTGGATGCTTCCCAAAGCTTATTTGAGCGGGGTGTCAAACCCTTTATCGATATTGACAGTAAATTCTACCAGCAGGTTAGAGACTTGGCGGAAGGGGCGGTGAAATAGTTATGGAATGGATGATTACTGCCGATCAACCAGGCAAAACCTATCTGATGCAGGGCAATGAAGCTGTGTGCAGGGGGGCGCTGGAAGCCGGCATCCGTTTTGCCGCTGCCTATCCCGGTTCACCTTCCTCGGAAATTTTGACCATGCTGGGACATGTGGCTGAGGATAAGGAATTATACGCGGAATGGTCCACCAATGAGACCTGTGCGCTGCAGGCGTGTCTGGGAGCATCTTTTGCCAAGGTGCGTTCGCTTTGTGTAATGAAACAAAACGGACTGCTGGTGGTAGGAGATGCGCTGCACAGTGCTTCCCTTTCCGGAGTAAAGGGGGGGCTGGTACTGGTCGTAGCTGATGATCCCAGTGCACACTCCAGTACCAATGAATTTGACAGCCGCCATCAAGCCCGCGCTGCAGCACTGCCTATGCTGGAACCGGCCAATATGCAAGAGGCCAAGGATATGGTCAAATGGGGATTTGAATTATCCGAACAGCTGCAGCAACTGGTTATGGTACGCTCCGTAACCCGCATCAGTCATGGCCGCAGCAGCGTGACGCTGGGTGAATTACCCCAAGAAAAACAACCCCCTGCCGCCATTGGAGAATGGGACAGATTGGTTGCCATCAATTGGTTCAAAGACGCCCAGAACGCCAAAATCGATCAAGCTCAAAAGATATTTGAAGACTCACTTTTCAATTCCTATAAAGGGCCGGAAAATCCGGATATGATAATTATTACCTGTGGTTCCGGCTGGCTGTACAGTATGGAAGCGGTTGAAGCTCTCACTCTTCAGGATTCGGTCGGGATATTGAAAATCGGTACCACCTGGCCTCTGCCGGAAAATTTTATCACCAAATATCTGGCCACAACCAGTAAGGTCCTGGTAGTTGAAGAAGTTGATCCCTTCCTGGAACAAAATGTAGCCAATTTGATTGCCTATCATCCCGAATTAAAAATCGAACTGATGGGGCGCTATGGCCAAAGAGTCCTGCCCCGCAACGGTGAATTGAATCCTGATGTAGTCAGGAACGCGCTGGCCCAATTGACTGGAGCGCCCTATCAAGGACCGGAAACGGTGATCATTCCTCCGGAAGAAGCAGTGGCGTTGCCGCCGCGTGAACTGACCTTCTGTGCCGGCTGCCCGCATCGGGCTTCCTTCTTCCTGCTGAAGCAGACCTTGCGCATTCAGGAGGGGCAGGGAGTAGTGATGGGTGATATCGGCTGCTACACCATGGGAGGTCAAAGAGCAGGACACTATTTGTATAATTTCCTTTGCTGCATGGGAGCCGGTATAAGTGCAGCAGAAGGGCTGGGCCAACTGACCCGTTTTGGTTTTGCCCAGCCGGTCGTTGCGCTGGCGGGTGACTCGACTTTCTTTCATACCTGTATGCCGGCCCTGGTCAATGCCAAATACCATGATTCCAATATGCTGTTTGTCGTACTTGACAACTCCGCCACGGCCATGACCGGTTTCCAGCCTCATCCCGGCATTGGCCTGACCGCCATGGGCAAATCTGCTCAGCCGGTTTCCATCCAGAAGGTGGTCGAGGCTATCGGTTGTCCGGTCACGGTGGCTGATCCTTTCGATATAGCCGGTACTACCGAAATCGTATACAAGCTTTTAAAACAACCGGGGTTGAAGGTGCTGATTCTTAAACAGGAATGTGCCACGCTGGCAGTGCGTAAGCGCCAGAAAGCCAGAGTCTGGGTCGAACCGGATCTATGCCGCGGAGATGAATGCGGATGCGGCCGGTTCTGCAGCCGGATCTGGGGATGCCCGGGCAATATCTGGGATTATGAAGCCGGCAAGGCTAAAATCGATGAAGTCGTATGTGTCGGCTGCGGAGTTTGTGCAACGCTTTGTCCGGCTGGTGCGATCAAGATGGAAGGGGGCGAGGCATGTGAGTAAAGAACTGTCAAAAGATCCGCTTAATATAATTATTTGCGGCGTGGGGGGACAGGGCAATATATTAGCTGCTGAGCTGATGGCTTCCGCCTTGGTGGAAAAAGGTTATTTCACCTCTGTAGGTGAGACCTATGGCGCTTCCCAGCGTGGTGGTTCGGTCATGAGCCATATAAGAGTGTCAGCTTCGACTGAATATGGCGTATTGATTCCACTGCGACAGGCTGATATCATTGTTTCCTTTGAACCGACCGATACCCTGCGGGTAGCCCGGGAATATGCCAACCAGACAACAGTCGTCATCACTGATTCAAGGCCGAATTATCCCTTGGGAGTCTTGAGCGGGGAGGCGGTCTATCCGCCTATGGAAAAGATTACCGAGGAACTGCAGAAGATCAGCGGCAGAGTACAGATCATCGAAGCTACCAGATTGGCCATGGATGCTGGCAACAGTCAGGCCGCCAACATTTTGCTGATGGGTTCTTTAACTGCCTTGCCTCAGGTACCAATCGATGCTGATGACTTTGAACGGATGATAGAACAGCGATTTTCCGGCCAGGCTTTGGAATTGAATCGTAAAGTATTCAAGCTCGGTCATGGGTAGGAAGGGAAGTAACCGATGAGATCATTTGCATAGGGGGGAAACAGATGGAAGGACTGGTTAAGGATCTGACTGCAATTTTAGGATCGGGTCAAATTTTGTCCCAGCCGGAAGAAATGCTGGCTTATGCCAATGATGCCACCCATTATTTTAAAAGCCGCATTCCGGACGCGGTGGTATTGCCCCATACAACCGAAGAAGTGGCCAAAGTAATGAAATATGCTTTTGCCAGGGAGATCCCGGTAACCCCACGCGGGGCGGGCAGCGGTCTGGCTGGTGGTTGTACGCCGGTTCATGGCGGAATCGTGATGGATATGAAGCGGCTCAACCGGATCGCGGAGATCGATGGAAGCAATATGACGGCCAGAGTCGAAGCGGGGGTAGTGCTGGAAAAGTTTCAGAAGACCCTCCAGAAGCGCCGGCTTTTTTATCCGCCCGATCCCCAGAGCGCCAGTGTTTGCACGATTGGAGGAAACGTGGCTACCCGGGCCGGAGGGCCGAGAGGTGTCAAATACGGCACGACCGGCAATTATGTGACCGGGCTGGAAGTTGTGTTGCCGGACGGTTCCATCATTAACCCGGGAGGGAAATTTGTCAAACAGTCAGTCGGCTATGATCTCACCCATTTGATGACCGGATCAGAAGGAACGCTGGGCGTGATTACCAGCGTCAATCTGCGCCTGCTGCCCTTGCCGGAAGCCAACCGCACAGTTATCGTTGTTTGTGAGACCCTGGAACAGGCGGCAGAAATCGTTGCCGAGATCATTGCCCGCGGAGCTGTTCCCGGCATGATCGAATTCCTGATCAAACTGGCCATCACGGTGATGAACAATTACTTTTCCCCGCCGTTGCCTACAGACGGGGAAGGATATCTTTTCATGTACTTTGACGGGACACAAGCCCAGGTCGAGTACGAAGCCCAGTTGGTCAGTGACATCTGCCATGACATGAAGGCCAAGGAAGTAAGGTTGATCGAGGACCCGCAAACAGCAGCAGTTTATTGGAAAGCCCGGGCTAACGTGTACCCCTTGATCCAGACCATTTTTGCCCGGGCTACCACCGAGGACATAACCGTGCCCCGCAACAAACTGCCGGAATTGGTGCGGGCTGTGCAGGCCATTGCCGCCGCTGAAGGTGTCATGATCGGACTGGCCGGCCATGCCGGAGATGGTAATATGCATCCTTCGGTATTGTTTACCGAGGTGAATCCGGACAATCTGGCCAAGTCTAAAATTGCAATCGACCGGCTCATCCGGGCCGGACTGGGAATGGGGGGGACCATTTCCGGCGAACACGGTATCGGTGTTCACAAAGCCGAATATTTGGCCTGGGAGCTGGGTGATATCCAGATCGAACTAATGAAACGCATCAAGTATGCTTTTGACCCCAAGGGGATCATGAATCCGGGGAAGATATGGATGGAGGAGGGCGATGGCAATGTTTAAACTGGAAGAGTATGAGAATATCATTGAAAAATGTTCCCATTGCAGCTATTGCCTGGCTACCTGCCCGTCCTATCAGGCAGAAATGAGTGAAAGCTCGGCTTCGAAAAACCGCTTGCTCGTCATCAAGGAAATGCTTATGCATGAGAACCTTCCCTTTTCCCAACGCGCCCGGGAGATCCTGAATGATTGTCTGCTCTGCACCAATTGCACCCAGACCTGCAGCAGCAAAGTGCCCATTGATGATATTATCATAGCCGCCCGGATTAAGATGGGACAAAAAGGGACCGGTGTCAGGCAATTTGTCATGAGCAAAATGTTGAGTCAACGGGGACTGACCGGGACGCTCGGTAAGGCCGGTGCCCTGGTGCAGAAATTAGGGATGGCAAACAAAGAGATGCCACCTCTGGCCAGCCAGCCTTTTGATAAACTGTATGTCGGAACGTATTCTCCGGCGGGGGAAATACAAAAACGGGTCGCATATTTCGTGGGTTGCGGCACCAACTTCTTTTTCCCGGATACCGGAGAAGCGGTAGTCAAGGTTTTGAATCATAACGGCATGGAAGTGGTGATCCCTCCTGGTCAGGTATGCTGTGGCATTCCTTCACTGGGAGAAGGCGACCTGGAAGGTGCCCGCACCATGTTGGCCAACAATATCAACCTGCTGGCAGGTTTGGAAGTGGACGCCATCATTACCGACTGCACATCCTGCGGCATGATGTTCAAGGAAAAAGCCGCTAAGTGTTTTGCTGCAGATGATCCGATGCAGGAGAAAATTGCAGCTGTGACGGCCAAACTTTGGGAAGTGACCGATTATCTGCAAAATCAAGGTTTGGCAGTTGCGCCCGGGGAGTTGTCCATTACCTGGAGTTACCATGTTCCCTGTCATCGCGGCTGGTCGCCGACCGTCAAGGATGCCCCGCGCAAGTTGTTGGCTCAAATACCTCAAGCTGAGCTGAGAGAACTGGATAACCCGGAACAATGCTGCGGCGGGGCCGGAACATACTTTATGGAGCACCGTGAAGCAGCAGAGAAAATTCGCGGATTACGCCTGAAGGATATCAAGCAGACCGGATCTGATGCTGTTTTGACCCAGTGCCCCGTATGCCGTTTTTATATTGGTTTTCAAGTAAAGGACCGGGAAGTGACCCATCCTATCAAAATTCTGGCCCGGGCTTACGGATTATAACTCAGATAAAGAGATGCGGGACTAATCCCTGATTTTACAACCGATATATGAAATCAACAGGGAGGCATAATGCCTCCCTGTTGTATATAGTCGTTATCCTGCGCATCAGGTTGTGCGGGTTTTGCTCCTGCTGCTTACGGGAAGCTATTTATCAATCCTTTAACCGCAGAACTTCATGAAACTTCCCTATACGGGCATATTATTTATGATATGATTATGACAACCTTAG
>CAZRMB010000070.1:0-1156 GCA_964600925.1 uncultured Syntrophomonas sp. | reverse complement strand
TCACAGCTCAGGAGGTATAGAAGTTGCTTGAGATTGAAGCGCAAATTGAAAACCTGCGGGATGAGATACGCAAGCATGAATACCAGTATTATGTACTGGATGACCCCCTTGTTTCGGATGTGGAATATGATGCTTTAATGCGTGAACTCATCCGCCTGGAAAACAAGTATCCGGAATTGGTCAGTCTGGATTCCCCTACCCAAAGAGTTGGGGGAAAAGCGTTGGAAGTTTTGCAGCCGGTTCGTCACCGCAGCCCCCTGTTGAGTCTTGATAATGCTTTCTCGCTGGCCGACTTGAATGATTTTGACCGGAGAATAAAAAAGATCGTTGATACGTCTGGTTATATGGCTGAACTAAAAATCGATGGATTGACGATCGCTCTCATATATGAAGACGGAATTCTAACCAAAGCTGCCACCAGAGGTGACGGAGCAATTGGCGAAGATGTGACTTTGAATGTCAGAACCATCAAAAGCATTCCGCTCAAACTTCAACAGCCGCTTTCCCGTCTGGAAGTTCGCGGAGAAGTCTACCTGCCCAAAAATGAATTTGTCAGATTGAATCAGGAGCGTGAAGAGCGTGGGGAACGGGTCTTTGCCAATCCACGCAATGCGGCGGCCGGATCACTGCGTCAGCAGGACCCCGGAGTTACTGCCGGAAGAACGCTGGCTGCTTTTATATACGACATTACTTATATAGAAGGCATTATCATTGAGACCCAGCAGGAAGCGCTGGCTTTTCTGCTGGCACAAGGGTTTCCGGTCAATCAGGAGGCATCATATTGCGAAAAGATTGAAGAAGTATATGATTACTGCCAACATTTTGAAGAACGCAGACATACCCTGCCATATGAGATCGATGGAGTGGTTGTTAAGCTCAATGCATTTGGTCCCCGGCAGATCCTGGGGCAAACGGCGAAAAGTCCGCGCTGGGCCATCGCCTATAAATTTTTGGCGGAAGAGAAGGAAACCCGCCTGGTGGATATAGAAATAAATGTAGGCAGGACAGGTATTATTGCTCCGACGGCCATCATGGAACCGGTCAGTTTAGCCGGGACTACCGTCAGCCGTGCCAGTTTGCACAATTTTGACCTGATTAAAGACAAGGACATTCGTCTTGGTGACCTGGTTCTGCTGCATAAAGCCGGAGATATTAT
>CAZRMB010000069.1:8814-10046 GCA_964600925.1 uncultured Syntrophomonas sp. | reverse complement strand
ACCATATCAGTGACGTCAGCAGCGATTTAACGGCTCATCCCCGCAAGCTGACCACTGTGGCGCTGGTGGCAAGCAAAATAGGGATGCCAAGCACCCCGCTGGTCGAAGTACTGTATTTTTCCATGGCCTTGCTGCTGGGGGTATGGGGAGGGAGCAGTTTTCATCCGGTCTTATGGATCACCCTGCCGTCCGCACTGGGGTGCATCATAACTGCCCTTGTTACCGATCCTGAAGATATTCCCGACATAACCAATCGACAGTACCTGATCTATGTTTTTATCATTGGCGATGCGATCGTAAAAACGTTATGGCTGGTTTCCCGTTGATCCATAGATGGTGAACTTAATTAAAAAATAAAATAAAAAAATCAGAAGGGCATTTGCACCTTCTGATTTTTTACTTTTACTTTGCCGTAAGGCCATTAAAATTCAACGAACTTCGGTATTACACCTTCCAGTTTTTCCAGTTCATTAAACATGGCTTTGATATCTTTGGGATCACCAAACAGTTGAAGGAGCAGGACACCGTCCATTGAACAATGGTCTTCATTGGCTTCATGAAATCCGACCCGGGTTTTGATGTTACATCCGTATTTGGTAAGAATCTCTTGGACAACTGGAGCGTTGGCAGCTCTGCCGTTTACCTTGATTGCCATTATAGGGTTTATGTTCAACAACTCCTTTCCTTGGAATTTTCTAATATTACCATAACTGAGTGTGCATGTACAGCAGGCACGTTGATAGCGTTGGTCTTTATATAATGAGGCTTCATTACATCAGCGGGGCGAACATTCTGAGGATCGAGCGGAGCACCCGATTGTACCATTTGACCTGGCGGCAATCTTCCCAGGTGATACTCTGACAGACCTGCAGCGTCTGCAGGAAATCTTCCTTCACTTCCAAAATACAGTTGCTCTTGTAGAGCCAGACGCCGCATTCAAAATGAAGGAACAAACTGCGATAATCCAGATTGATCGTGCCCACCACCGCAAACAGATCGTCCACCACAAATGTTTTGGAATGAATAAAGCCGGGCGTGTACTCATAAATCCTGACCCCGGTTTCGATTAGCATCTCGTAGGTGGAACGGGTCACGGAATGTACGTACCATTTATCCGGGATATGGGGTGTCACGATGCGGATATCCACCCCGCGTTTGGCGGCCAGCCGCAGAGCGGTCTGCATTTCATTGTCCAGGACCAGGTAAGGGGTGTTGATATAAACGTAGCGTTC
>CAZRMB010000069.1:4977-8714 GCA_964600925.1 uncultured Syntrophomonas sp. | reverse complement strand
AAAGGGTTGAAGATACAGCATTTGATGCCCAGACGCTCCAGCTTCTGGTCATAGCCGTAGGGCAGCTTCATCAGACAGCCCACATCGTCGTAAATGACTCTGACATCCACGCCCTGTCCAGCTTTTTCGATCAGGATATCGAGTACCGCATCCCACATGACACCTTCTTCGATAATAAAGTATTCCAGAAAAATGTAACGCTCTGCTTTTTTCATTTCTTCCAGCAGTTGCGTGAATTTCTTCTCGCCGGGAGTCAGGTATTCAGCAGTCGTCCAGCTATAGACCGGACAGGAAGAATAACGGTAAATGTATCTGGCCTGATTGGCGGCTTTGGGATCATACAGGCACAACTGGCTCATTACCATTTTATCCTGGTTGAGCGTATCGTCCATTTTCTGACCAATCACGAACATTTTACGTTTGTTTCTTTTGCTTGATTTGCTCCCGCCGAACATCAGATAAAACAAGCCGCCGAAGATGGGGAAAACCAGAATGGGAACGACCCAGGCCAGTTTGTAGGCCGGATTGCTGCGTCCGTTCAGGATTACCAGCACGGCGATTAGACTGGCAACCGCGCAGATACTGTAAAACATCACAAAGAAACTGCTGAATTTCCAGATGATCAGTACCATCGCCATAAGCTGAATGAAAATGGCCAGGCCGAACAGGAATACCCGACTAAAAATATTTTTGACCAGTCTTTGCATGGAATCACACGATCCTTTATCGGTAAATACTGAATAAAGTAAATTATACCAGATTATCAATGGACGAAACCTATCGATCAGTAGTAATCTTAGTTTAAGCTTTGCCAATAATGAATATCCTAAAACCAGGACTTTGATAAGTAATAATAAGACTGGGCAAGTGTTATGCAAAAAGGGGGAATAGATAATGAACGAGAAGAAGCCGACCAATAAACCAATGATTTATTACTATATCGTTTCCCTGGTCGTCATACTTATGCTGAATATGCTGGTTCTGCCTATGTTTATGCGTACCCAGGTCACTGAGGTGGACTATGGAACATTTCTGAAAGACATCGACAGCGGCAGGGTGACCAAGGTGGAAGTGAAAGAAAGCGAGAAACAGATCTCTTATGAAATGAAGGATGAGAGCGGCAATATAAAGACTTATATGACCCAACCCATGAATGATCCGGATCTGATCAACCGGCTTTACAACAGTAAAAACAAGATCACATTCTCCGAGGTGAGTCCTAAACAGATGTCTCCATTGCTCAGTTTCCTGCTGACCTGGATATTACCAATTTTTATTTTCATCGGGTTGGGGAAGCTGTTTGCCAAACAGATGCATGGGCGCATGGGTGGCGGCAACTTTATGCAGTTTGGCAAGAGCAATGCCAAAATATATGTGCAGGCCCAGACCGGCAAGACATTTGCCGACGTGGCCGGACAGGATGAAGCCAAGGAGGCACTTTCTGAAATCGTTGACTTCCTCCATGATCCGGGCAAATATACCCAGATCGGTGCAGTCCTGCC
The DNA here is from genome assembly GCA_964600925.1 of uncultured Syntrophomonas sp. Lineage (GTDB taxonomy): Bacteria > Bacillota > Syntrophomonadia > Syntrophomonadales > Syntrophomonadaceae > Syntrophomonas_B. The sequence goes on along the minus strand of CAZRMB010000069.1, from coordinate 7,212 downwards.
CAAAGGTGCTTTGCTGGTAGGGCCTCCGGGCACAGGCAAAACCTTGCTGGCCAGAGCTGTAGCCGGAGAAGCCAAAGTGCCGTTTTTCTCCATTTCCGGTTCGGAGTTTGTGGAAATGTTTGTCGGCATGGGAGCGGCCAAAGTTCGGGACCTGTTCAAACAGGCAGTGGACAAGGCGCCCTGTATTGTCTTTATCGACGAGATCGATACCATCGGGAAAAAGAGGGACGGAGGCGGTTTGGGGGGCAATGACGAACGGGAGCAGACTTTGAACCAGCTATTGACCGAAATGGACGGGTTTGACGGCAAAAAAGGCGTCGTCATCCTGGCCGCCACCAACCGCCCGGAAATACTGGATAAAGCCTTGTTGCGCCCGGGGCGTTTTGATCGGCGCATCCCGGTGGAACTGCCTGATCTGCAGGGCCGCGAAGCGATCCTCAAAGTGCATGCCCAAAATGTCAAACTGGAAAAGAACATTGATTTCAATGCCATTGCCAGAGCTACTTCCGGTGCATCCGGCGCCGACCTGGCCAATATTATAAATGAAGCTGCCCTGCGGGCTGTGCGCTGCGGCAGGAAATTGATTGCTCAGGGTGATCTGGAAGAAAGCGTGGAAGTGGTAATCGCCGGCTATCAGCGCAAGAATGCAGTCATTTCAGTCAAAGAAAGGGAAATCGTGGCCTACCACGAGATCGGTCATGCATTGGTTGCCGCCCGACAGACGGCTTCCGCGCCGGTGCACAAGATCACCATCGTTCCCCGTACTTCGGGCGCACTCGGTTATACCATGCAGGTCGAAGAGGCTGAACATAAACTGATGAGCAAGGAAGAAGCCTTCAACAAGATTGTCACCTTTACCGGAGGGCGGGCGGCGGAGGAACTGGTTTTCAATTCCGCCACCACTGGCGCGGCCAATGATATCGAACAGGCCACCAGGATCGCCCGTGCCATGGTGACACGCTTCGGTATGAGCGAAAACTTTGACATGACCGCACTGGAGACAGTCAGCAACCCATACCTGAGCGGCGACGCGAACCTGGCCTGTTCAGCGCAGACTGCAGCCCGGGTGGACGAAGAAATTATCGCCATTATCAAAAAAGCCCATGACAAGGCCATCAGCATCCTCAAGGAAAACCAGGAGAAAATGCATGAATTGGCTAAGCACCTGATAGAGAAGGAAACCATCAGTGGCGAAGAGTTTATGGAAATATTAAACCGCTAAAAATACAGCATTGTAAGAAAAGGAGAAAACGACATGATCGATCAGGTTTTACCGAGTATTTACCGCATTGAAATACCCCTGCCCAACAACCCGCTTAAAGCAACCAATTCCTGGCTGATTCGCGGGCAAGAAAGAAATCTGCTGGTGGACACCGGTTTTAATACAGAAGTATCACGTGAGGCCATGGATCATGGCCTGCAGGAACTGGATATCAAAATGGATAACACCGACTTGTTTATCACCCACCTGCATTCCGATCATTCCGGTCTGGTCAACCATCTGGCTACTCCGGAAACAACAGTGTGGATGAGTGAAGCGGATGGCCGGGTGGTGGCTGAAAGCCGGGGAAGTTTTCACTGGAGCATGTTCAACGAATTTTTGATCGTCAGCGGCCTGGTGGACAGCGGGGTGGAGAATGATTTCACCAAACATCCCGGTTACAGATTTGCGTCAGAAGTTTATGAGCGTTTCAACCTGGTTCAAGAAGGCTTTGAGATCACCGTGGGCGATTACCGATTCCGCTGTGTGGCTACCCCTGGTCATACGCCGGGGCATATGTGCCTGTATGATGCGGATAAAAAGCTACTGCTCTCCGGTGATCATATTCTGGGAAAAATCACCCCCAATATAACCGCCTGGAACTTCAATACCGACGTCCTCGGCCAATATCTGCAGAGCCTTGATAAAATCGCGCAGATGGAGATCGAGACCATCCTGCCCGGGCATCGCTATGTCATCACCGACTGTCAGGGCCGCATCAGTGAACTGAAAAAGCATCACCGAACCAGGCTGGATAACGTCCTGGACATCCTTGGCAGCACCACCATGAATACCACTCAGGTAGCCAGCCGCATGCGCTGGGATCTTTCCTTCAAGCAATGGGATGATTTCCCCTGGGGGCAGAAGCTGTTTGCCGCCGGAGAGGCCATGTCCCATCTGTATCACCTGCACGTATTGGGAGAACTGAAGATGAACGTAAACGATGGAATTGCCTGGTTCAGCAAAAAATAATG
>CAZRMB010000069.1:0-4877 GCA_964600925.1 uncultured Syntrophomonas sp. | reverse complement strand
TAGATAAAGGAGGTCGTTATAATGAACTTGCAGGAAGAATACAAGAAAAAACTGATCACCGCAGATGAAGCAGCCAAATTGGTCAAATCAGGCGATTGGGTGGAATATGGTTTCGGTATCAACTGCGCCCGGGATTTTGATGAAGCGCTGGCTCGCCGGGTAAGCGAACTGACCGATGTAAAAATACGTTGTGATATCGGCGCTTACCAGCATTTTACCGCCGAAGCCGATCCCGAAGGCACACATTTCGTGTGGAACAGCTGGCATGTTTCGGCGCATGACAAAAAATTTATCGGTAAGAATTTATTCTACATTCCTATGAAATTTCACGAAAATCCCATGATGACCCGCAAAGACTGTGTCCCTGACAATGTTTTCGTCATGCAGGTCACGTCCATGGACAAACACGGTTACTTCAACTTCGGCGGCAGCGCCGTAAACGGTTGGGCAGCTATGGAAACAGCCCGCATCACCATTCTGGAAGTCAACGACAAGATGCCCCGCTGTTTAGGAGGAGGTCAGGAAAACGTCCATATCAGCCAGGTGGATTATATTTTCGAAAGTAAAAATGAACCGATCCTGACTCTGCTTTCTTCTGAACCCAGCAAGGTGGAAGAGGAAATCGCCAAACACATCATCGGCAGGCTGTATAATGGCAACTGCATTCAGTTGGGTATCGGTGGTACGCCCAATGCGGTTGGGAAAATGGTAGCTGCTTCCGATCTGAAGGATCTGGGAGTACACACGGAAATGTATGTGGATGCCTATCTGGAAATGTTCAAGGCTGGCAAGATCACAGGTTCGCACAAAAACATTGATCGCTACAAACAGGTCTATTCTTTTGTTTTGGGCAGCCAGGAGCTTTATGATTATATTGATGACAATCCGGGACTGGCATCCTATTCAGTCGATTACACCAATGATCCGAAAGTCATCGCCCAGATCGATGATTTTGTTTCCATCAATGCTTGTATTGAAGTCGATCTTTTCGGACAGGTCTGTTCCGAATCGGTCGGAACCAGACATATCAGCGGTACCGGCGGTCAGTTGGACTTTGTGGAAGGCGCCTACAAATCAAAAGGCGGCCAGAGTTTCATCTGCCTGCCCTCCACCATTGATATCAAAGGGAAATCAAGTTCCCGAATCAAACCGATATTGACCCCGGGAGCGATCGTTACCTCCCCACGGACTGCTACTCATATGCTGGTTACTGAATACGGGATCGCCAGTATGAAAGGCAAGAGCACATGGGAAAGAGCCGAAGCACTGATCAACATCGCCCATCCTGATTTCAGGGATACGCTGGTCGAAGATGCTGAAAAAATGAATATCTGGCGCAGATCCAACAAGATCGAAGGAGCCGAAGCGCTGGTTAATTTCTAGATAACCGGGGCAGGAAAATGCAGGAGGGAAAAACTCGGTCCGCTGCGAGAGTTGAAAACGACTCTCAGGCGCACCGGATCTGCCTTGTTCCTGCCCGTTATTTTACCCAGCTTTCACCACTGCCATATCGGGTTTATAACCCCGAAGCTGTCTAATACCGGCTCTCCAGTTCGCGGATACCGTCGTAGAGCATTTGGTTGACCGGGGTGGGGAGAGCATGTTTTGCACCCAGGCGAATGATCGTACCGGCGAACAGTTCCAGTTCGCTGGGCCGTCCGGCCTCGATGTCCTGACGCATGGAAGGTTTGCCCAATGGGCTCAGCGAACCCACTACATTTAGCCAGTAACCCAGGTCAGCTTCCGTGAGATCGATATTTTCCTGCTGCGCCAGAACAATCACTTCGCGCATGGCACCGATCATCACTTCCCGGGCCTGCCCCTCCTGCTGTACATCTCCGTAGGTGCTGCCGAACATGGCCACAGCCTGGTTGACCCCCACGTTGAGCATTAATTTGCCCCACATGCGCCGGTTCATGTCCGTATCCAGCTGATGGGGAAGCGCAACGGAAGTGAAAAAATCCTCCACTGCCTGAGCATTTTCAGAAATGATCCCCGGCTGCCGGTCGCCGAAGCAGATCATGCCCATATTGGCATAGTGCATCTGATTGCCCACCTTGACCGCATCCATGCCCTGGGCAACACTATAAAGAACCCGGTCCACGCCGTATGTTTCGGCAATGATCTCTTCACTGCTGATCCCGTTCAGCAACGACATAAATATGGTATGTTCTCCCGTTTGACAGCGCACCGCTTCGATCGCTTCATGAAGTCCGCCGTATTTTACGGCAAAAATGATCAGATCAGACGGAGGATTTTCTTCCTTCGGGGCAATATAGTGAAAGTCACAGCGCCGGCCGTTGCAGAAAATACCTTCCTCTTTGTAGCGTTTGATCCGTTCCCGGTCAGCGATGATGTTTAGCGTCCCGGCATGCATCCGGTCCGCCAGATGATTCCCGAAAAGGATCCCCAGCGCCCCCAGGCCAATGATAGATACAGTTTCAATTCGCATATGATCTCTGTCCTTTGCCATAATGATTGTTTAGTTTTGTTTTTTTCCTCTCCTGATTTTATGCGTATTATCTTGCTTGGATTATCTCCTTTTTCAAACTCCTATACTTCAAAGCAATCATAGTAATTACCGCTAAATCCAGTATTACGATCAGCAACATAAACAATGATTGGTTTTCCCAAAAACTATGAGCTTCGTAAGAAATAAATATACCAAATGCAACAAAAGCAAGGGGATAGGCCCACATTTTGTTTTTCCACAGCAGCCAGATGATGATCGCTTTGGCTAAACCATGAAATAACATAAAGACCGCAATCGAATGTTGGGAAGAAATGTTCAGGCCGTGGACAATAAGGTAATTCATTAACGGATCATCCGGATCATCTCTTAGCTCCGGAAGCGCAATAGACAAGATAAGTTTGTTAAGCCAGTCATGGCTTATAATCAGCATTAAAAAGCCGCCAATCAGCTCTATCAATGCATTTGCGCCTTTGAGGATCAAACTAACGTAAAAGCCAATATTAATAATAAAATCCTTGTTAAACGATTTGATCATTTAATCCTCCCATGTTTTAGTGATTGATACCCCGTGACACATCCGGTCAGCCAGAACCCTCCGGCAGCAAAACCGGCCAGGACATCACTGGGATAATGTACGCCCAGGTAGATCCTGCTGATCCCTATCGCAAATATTAGTAAAGCCAAAAAGAAGGATACCAGGTAAGCAATTCTGGTCCGACCGTATCTGAGCCATAGAAGATAAACCAGAATACCGTAGAAAACCAACGAAATCATGGCATGGCCGCTGGGGAAGCTATATCCTGATACGGTGATCAGACCGGCAAGCGGGCGGCTGCGATGAAAGGCTAATTTTAATAACCAATTCAAAATTGACGCACCGCTTAGGGCAATAATCAATATGCCTGCATCAGAGTAATGTTTTTTGGCCAAGAGATAACCGCCAATAACGATAGTAATGAATATGGTCATAGCCAATGAACCCATCGCGGTGACCAGTTCCATTAATTTCGTCATGAAAGGGCTTCTGAACATCGTAATGGCTGCAATGACCGCCTGATCGACCAGCATCGTTTCCTGCTCCAGTACCTCTTCGGCCAGACCGGCGAATAACCATAGAAAGCCAGCCGCCAATAGAATCCCGGTGGTCAGGTAGCAGACAAATTTGTTTTCTGGCTGTAAAATTTGTTGAAAACCAAGTCCTCTTGACATATATAAGCTCCGTAATTCATGATGGTGTCTTATCGGCGGCAAAAACCAACAAATTATATTATAGTTGCAATCGGCAAAAAGATAAACTTTGGCCCGTTACATATTTATGCTACCCTAATATAACAGACCAGATACGATAGGAACATGTCGAGTTCATAATATACAGGTAACATAAAAGGGGTAATGTTGTGAATAAGTCATTTGGGAAAAAGGAATTAACGCTTAATATCTGTTTGCTGGTGATATTTTTAACCGTGATCACATATGTGACGATAAAATACGTCCCGTTAATTACCCAATTGATCAACGAGCCGGAAAAATTCAGAAGTTTACTTTTATCCTTTGGCCCGGCAAGTATTCTGGTATTTATAGCCTTTCAGGTTTTACAGGTAATTATAGCTGCTATCCCGGGTGAAGTGATCCAGATTGCCGGAGGTTACGTTTATGGAATTGTGCCGGGTACTTTATATTCGATGATCGGTATTCTGATAGGTTCCATGCTGGCTTTTTATATTGCCCGGCTGCTTGGTTTTGCATTGGTACAAAAACTTGTGCCGTCTAAAGACCTTGAGAAGTTTTATTTCCTGATTAATAGTCCCAAGGCTGAATTTGCCATGTTCATTTTGTTTATTATACCGGGTATTCCCAAAGACATCCTGGTCTATATTGCCGGGCTGACTCCCCTGAAGGCTTTAAATTTTTTTATCATTACTATGATAGCAAGGTTCCCCGGCATTCTGGGTTCAGCTTACATCGGTGCGAATCTGGAAAATAAGCATTATTATGGGGTTATTATTGTTTCTATCGTTGCGGTCGTACTTTTTTTAACCGGCTTTTTCCTGAAAGATAAACTGATCGAGCAGATGAAACGTAAGTTATAGAAAGTCATATAAACTTCTAAATATTGGAGTTATAGTTAAAAGCAGAAGTCGCGTCCTCAACGAAGGGAAGATAGAAGTATCCGCAAGGATACCCACCTATCCATAGATAGACGTAAAAATGTTGATTATTGATATTGGGAATGAGGTCATAGGATATCATGAAAAAAAAATTTGCGAAGTTCATACGAATTGTGACCGTTCCACCGGTTATGGTCACTGCCCTCATTGTAATCCTTAGTATTGCGCGCGATGATATTTTTACTTCGGCTATCGACGTAGTAATGTCTTTGATTTTTCTGGCTTTCATACCTGTG
>CAZRMB010000068.1:0-10114 GCA_964600925.1 uncultured Syntrophomonas sp. | reverse complement strand
CATACAGGTTAAATATGTTCAAGCTATAATCAGCCATGATTTCTGCATCCTGTTTCACCCCCCAACGAAGGTCTCCCCAGTTGCCAATCATGAATTTTTTAAATCCGGTCTGGATTAATTCCCGGTAATTGAAATCGTCTCCCGGCAGATGAATCCTAGGTAAAACCGGTATTAGCCTGTCCGCAGCGTGTGGATTTTGCGCCAGCCAATCCCTGATTTGGTTTTTGACCGGACGTCTGCCGCTGACCAATCCTTCCAGTCCGAGCAGTACCTGATCAGCCCCGTTATGTAGTGCTTTCTCAGCCTGTTCCAGACTTGATACAGTTACATTCAGCAACGGTAGATGATCGCATTTTCTTTTATCAATTGATTTGAAAAGTGCTCTGCGGCGCTGCTTAAAATCGTTTTGACCAGGAATAGGAATGCTGACAGCTGACAGTCTTTGCGCAGTCAGTATTTCTACCGCCTGACGACGCACCTCATTGATTTCACTGAAGGGAAGCATTACACCCTCGCTTCCCTTGATGGTCAGATTGCGCAAAATGAACGGCGTATTGCCCATGCGGCCCAATTTATCGCGCAGTACAGTTTCATCCAGGGCTTGGTTTCTGGCCTGTTGGGCCATTGCTTTGGTACGCGCTTCGGCAGTGTTTCCATTTTTATCGCGCAATATGAACAATAAAGGCTGGTCCAATTGTAAATCTACTTCTGCGTCAACCGGTATTCTTCCCGATTCTTCATCACGAATGCTCTGCAGCGCTTCCTGCAGAACCTGCTCATCATGTGTTTTAAACACCCTGTCACCAGGAGAAACCCGTTCTTCCAACAATACGTTAATAATATCACCGGACTGTGCTTCATTTTGCAGTTGGTCATTTACCAGCATATCTTTTACCAGTAAAATCGGATTTTTACCTTTGTTGACCCATATCACCAGACCATCACCGCTCTGCACTCGCTCATTCAGTTTGATTTTGGTCTGCAGTTTATGATCCTGCTCCAACACCCGCCCGACAAATACGCCCCGATTATTAGGCCGTCTGGTGCTGAGAAAATCAGCCGGAGCGGGAATAAAATAACCGCTGCTGAAGCGACGGTTGAAAATTTTCAATAATTTATCCTTAACTTCGGGAAGGGGGCGTTCTCCGCAAGTTTCCATCAAATCCAGCGCTTCACGGTAGGCTCTGGTTACGACTGCCACATATTCAGGCCGCTTCATCCGGCCTTCGATTTTAAGGGAACTTACCCCGGACGCTCGCAGTTCGGGAAGATAATCTATCAAGCAAAGGTCGGCCGGGCTGAGCAAATATCGGCCCGCCCGTTCCGAATCAGGGGCAACCCTTCCTGAACGGCTTTTCAATTGATAAACCATGCGGCAGGGCTGCGCGCAGCGCCCCCGGTTGCCGCTCCTGCCGCCTACCATGCTGCTGAACAGACACTGTCCGGAATAACAGTAACAGATGGCACCATGGACGAATACTTCGAGCTCTATATGATCAACTTCTTTAGTGATACTGCTGATATCATGCGAAGACAATTCGCGTGCCAGGACGATACGCTTAAAACCCAGATCACGAATGAAGGCTGCTCCATCACCATTATGTATAGTCATCTGGGTACTGGCATGCAGGCGCAGTTCAGGCAACACCTTGCGGCTGGCCGCAGCCAGGCCAATGTCCTGAATGATAATTGCATCCACCTGTAGTTTGCTTAAATTGAATAGGTAATCCAGTGCTTCAGAAAATTCATCGTTATCGATAAGGGTATTGACTGTCATATATACTTTTTTGGAACGTACATGGGCATACTCGACCGCACGGGCAACTTGCTCCAGGTCAAAGTTATCCGCTGACTGGCGTGCGCTATAGTTTTTACCTCCCATGTAAACGGCGTCGGCTCCGTTTTTCATGGCTGCCAGAAATGCTTCCCAATTTCCCGCCGGGGCTAATAATTCCATACTGTTAAGACTACCTCCAGTTAATTAATGAATTCTAGTATCGGAAAAGCGTTTGACCCGAATCAGTCCCGAACAAGGTATAACCTCTACCCCTCTTTGTTCAATTTCGTCAAGGAGCTGATTCATTCCTAAAGAATCACTGGCCATATGTCCGGCAATGATTACATTTATATTGTTTTCCCGGGCAGCCGTGCGGTGTTTGTCCGGCATGTGCATGCCAATAATGGTTCCAACTCCCGCCCGGGCCAGTTGTTCATAAGCTTTCTCTGAAGTCGCTGTGCCCCCGGAGAATTTTACAAATATTTTGCCAGCGCGTCTTTTATTGTTGCCGGAAATTATTACCGGTCCTGCTTTAAGCCGGCGAGCTTCCATATACTCCGGGATCTCCATCAGCAGTTCCATAATATCTCCTACGGTTACAAGTTTCGTCTGAGCGATTCGGTCATTCAAAAAACGACCGGCCAGATTGTCTGCCGCAGTATGGACACACATAAAAGGAATATCAAGCAGCCGTGCCGCATCAACAGCGCGCTGATGGTTAAGCGGCATTCTGCCCCGGCGAACTTCGCCAATTCGGTTGGCCATCAAGCCTTCCCCAATGTTTATGGGTACGCCCATTTCTTCCATCATATCCGCCTGCATTTGCATCACTCCATGCAGGTCAGCCTCGGCGATTCCCTCGGGGTGGTGCGATAAAACCATGTCGATACGGCGGCCTTTTTCACGCAGCCGATCCGCCAGCATCAGCTCCTGGGTCTCCATATCTATTCCGCATAAAATGCTGCCGATTTCTTCCTCGCCGCTGCCCACCAGAATCCTTGTATCATTAAAAGGGTTGGTCAGCGATTGCTGATCAAAATAATATTTATCTTCAGCGCTCATTTGATCAAACTGTTTTTGATTTTCGTCCAGCAAGTGCTGCAGATAATCTCCCCGTATGTCACTTTCTTTTCCCAACTGCACCGCCAGGCGATATATTTCGGCAAGCTTCATAACTACCTCCGCATTTTTTGTAATTATTATAACACAGAGCAAGATTCAGCTTTTAACATACTGTTCCATGATTGCCATACGCTCGTTTAACTGTTGTAATTGTATTTCTATATTGGCCAGTCCTGCCATCAGATCATAACCTGGTTCTTCCTCAATTTCCTGTTCCAGACGGGTGAAAATCTCTTGGCGCGGGATATGGTCCAGGGTAAGAAGAGAGCGGGGTTGCTTGTTTTTAAGTCCCAGGTCCTTGCGTGTAACCGTTTCATCGCCTTCTTTCAGGATTACGCTGAAACCTCCGCAGGCTTCCAGAATTCCTCTTTCCACTTCACCGATCTCACGAATGCCTTTTTTTCTCAATTCCTGCAGCAGATCATCCACGTTGAATTTTTCCCGGGCCAGATTTTTGCGAATGATTTTGCCGTTTTCGATCAGCACTACCGGTTTGCCGGTCAAAATATTGGAAAGGCGGCCGCTTTTGAGGCTCAGATATCCGATCACATATTCCAGAAATGCCAATGTTGCCAAAACAATGATTCCGTCTGACAAGGGCATGCTTTTATTCAGCGCTACAGAAATGACTGTATCGCCCACTCCGGTCATGACGACAAAATCAAACGGCCCCAGTTCACCGAGTGCTCGCTTGCCCAAAATTCGGATCATGATCATGGCCAGAAAATACATTCCTGCTACTCTCAAAGCAAAGCCAAACAAGCTGATCATTTAATATCCCCTCAGAATTAATCCCAGGTTTAGTATTCAGCCGCCGGTTCTGCTTTATTCTTCAGGTTTCAGGCATAAAAAAAGTTATCCCCGCAGGCATAACTTATAGATAAAGATTCTATTGCTGAGATATTTATTGAATTACTGCTTCCCCGTGCAGGAAGGCTAGCGTCCTCTTGTCTTTAGGGTCATCGAAGATGGATCCTGCGCTTCCCCGTTCAATGATCCGTCCTTCATGAATAAAAATCACTTCATCAGCCAGGCGTCGCGCCTGAAATAGGTTATGGGTCACAAGAATAATGCTTGTTCCTTGTTCCTGATTGATGGTACGAATGTGCTTTTCAATTTCCGCTGCACTGGCCATATCAATATTGGAAGTTGGCTCGTCAAGAAAAAGCACTCCGGGGTTGACAGCAATAGCCCGAGCCAGCGCAACCTTTTGACGTTCACCGCCAGACAAAGTGCGGGCATCCGCCTCACGATAAGCCGACATGCCAACCATTTCCAACATTTCATTTACACGTTCGCGGATCATACGTGATCTCATCTTGCGTGCTTTTAATCCATAGGCCACATTATAATCTACTGAACCCTGAAACATAAATGCAGTCTGGGTCACCATTGACATTTGCCGCCGTAAATAAAGCAGCTGTTCTTTTTCCCAGCTCACCTTTTCGCTAAGAACTTCCAATTCGCCTTCATCATTGACAAGCAAGAGTGACATAATCCGCAGCAACGTACTTTTGCCGGAACCGTTCGGTCCCATGATCGTATAGATCCTGCCCTCCTGCAGATCAAGCTGGTCAATATCAAGAACTTTTCTGCTGCCGTAACGCTTGACTATATTATGTAATTTGAATTGTGTTGTCATAACGCAGTGTCCTCTTTTCCAGCTTTAATATCAGCAAGTTAATAATGAAAGATAACGTTAGCAGAATAATGCCAATGGCAATGGCGGTGCTGAAGTTGCCCATGCGGGTCTCCAAAACAATGGAAGTAGTCAACACCCGGGTGCTCCAACGAATATTTCCGCCTACCAGCATGACGGCCCCGACTTCGGCAATTACCCTGCCAAAAGCTGTGGTCAGAGCGGCGACAATGCCAATACGTGCTTCGCGCATAATCGTTGCTGATGCCTGACGCCTGGATGCCCCCAATGTAGCGGCGGTGTCATAGACATCCTGATTCAATGCCATCACAGCCCGCGCCGTTAAACCGCATACGATTGGTGCTGCCAGCAAAACCTGGGCAAAAACCATGGCGGATGGTGTAAAAAGCAATTCAAACTGACCCAGGGGGCCGCGGTAGGTCAGAAGCAAATACACCAACAGGCCTGCCAGCACCGGCGGCAGGCCCATCAGTGTATAAATAATGTTTAAAAATATTCTTTTACCGGGAATTTTTTTCAGGGCCAGGGCTGCGCCGGTGGGAATACCAATAACAGCTGATATCACCAGTGCAGTAAGTGATACCTGCAGGGACAAAAGGGTGATCTGGATTATTTCAGGATCCATTTGCCAGATAAGATTAACACCTTCCTTGATGCCCTCTACAAATATATTCACACCTAACCTCCAAAAATATTCTCATTTAGTTACTACAATTATTTTGCGTCCGGTACAAACAGCTGTTGGCCAAATTCTTTCACGCCAAACTCACCGATCATTTTCTGTCCCTTTTCTGAAGTCAGCCATTCGGCAAACTTGGTCGCACCTTCATAATCAACCTTGGGGAATTTTTCAGGGTTGACCGGAATTACGCCATATGGATTTAACAGGGACTTGTCCCCTTCAATGATGATTTCCAGTTTATATTTATCCTTCTGTGCCAGGTATGTGGCTCTGTCGATCAAAGTATAAGCCTTTTTCTCATCCGCCATACGGAAAGTATCGCCCATTCCTTGCCCGCTTTCAATATACCATGCGCCAGCAGGTGTGATTTCCGCTTTTGTCCATATGCCTTTTTCCTTCTTATCTGTTCCCGAATCATCGCCGCGGGATACAAATGCGGCTTGTTTGGCAGCAATGGTCTTGAAAGCTGCGATGGTATCAGTACTGCCTTTTATGCCGGCGGGATCTTCAGCCGGTCCAATGATCAGAAAATCATTATACATAACATCACGCCGGTCTATACCAAAACCGTCGGCCACAAACTTGTCCTCCGCCGCCCGGGAGTGTACCAAGATAACGTCTACGTCTCCGGCTGCACCCATCTCTATGGCTTGTCCGGTTCCAACTGCAATAACTTTCACTTTATAATTGTTGTCTTTTTCAAATACCGGCAGAATCACATCCAGCAATCCGGAGTCCTGGGTGCTGGTAGTCGTAGCCAATTTGAGTTCCTTGGCCGGTGGCGGAGTTTGTTGAGGAGCTTTTGCCTCTTCCTTGGCACAACCAACCACCATGGTAAGCAAAAATGCCGTTAATAAAGCTAAAACCATTATAAATCTATTGTTTTTCATTTTCATCCCAATCCCTCCTTATTAATAATAGCCATAAAAAAAGTCCTTGCCTGCACTTCTACAAACAGAACCATATAGTTATATTATCTCTATAACGTCATCTCCTTTCCAATGGGAGGCGTATCTGTTTCCCGATACACCCTATCGGACTATTAACCATAGAGAATTCCTTAGGTCAATAATCTCGGAGAAAATTTTATATATTTCCCATATTATGTACTAAGATTGAAAGTCTTGTCAAATTGCATTCAATTTAGAGTTAATTGATCGTCATAAGCAATCGTTTATATTTTAGCAAGTTAAACAGTTAATAGTATAAAGATTTAAACTGGAAAAGGAATTCATGTTTTCTTGTCGAATACAATCTGAGATAAATTAATGGAGGTAATTACTATGAAAAAAAGAACGGTTATTCAAAAAGCAATAGTTATTTTATTGACCATGGCACTCACTGTCACTCTGCTTTCAGGCTGCGGACAAAAAGATCAGCCGGCAGCTAAAGATCAGGTCGTTAAGTTTAAAATCGGACATTGTACATGGGTTGGCTATGCTCCGCTTTATATTGCCCAGGAAAAAGGTTTTTTCAAAAATCATAATATCGAACCTGAAATGGTTATCATCGAAGATGAATCCCAATACGCAGCTGCCATCACGGCCAACCAGATCCAGGCTCTGGGCAATGTGGTCGACCGTGAAATAATACACTTTGCCAACGGTGCTCCCATCAAATTTGTGCTCGGCATGGATCAGTCCTATGGCGGCGACGGAATAATCGCCTCGTCAAAGGTAAAGTCCCCGAAAGACCTGGAAGGAAAAACCGTCGGTCTTGATAAAGCCTCAACCAGTTATTTCTTCTTCCTGGCCGTTCTGGACAAATACGGAGTTGATGAAAGCAAAATAAACATTCAGGAAATGACCGCCGGTGATGCCGGAGCTGCTTTCGTGGCCGGCAAACTAGATGCCGCTGTAGCCTGGGAACCCTGGCTTACCCAAGCATCTCAGCGTGAAGGCGGATATGTGTTGGTTTCCAGCAAAGATTTCCCCGGCTATATTGTTGACGTGATCTCCATGCGTCAGGACTTCATCGATGCCCATCCTGAAGCCGTACAGGGATTGGTTGAAGCCTGGAATGAAGCCATTGCATGGTATAAACAAAATCCGGATGAAGGTAACAAGATAATGGCCAAAGCCCTGTCACTGAGCGAAGAGGAAGTTGCCGATATGGCTAAAGGCGTACAGTTCATGGGCAAAGAGGAAAATGCCGATTTCTTAAATCCTGCGCTCTCCAAAAACACCCTTTATTCCCTGACCGGTATGGCCAGCCGTTTCTGGCTTGATAAAGGTGTGATCAAGGAAGCGGTCGATCCTCAAAAGATTATTGAACCTAAATTTGTTGAAGCAGCAGCTCAAAAATAGTTAATTTATAACCCAATCAATTAATCTACCGATTATGCGGCCAGATTTTCTGGCCGCATATTGTTGTTTGAGTGTATAATCAAAAAAGTATTTAAGTCTTGGGGGGAACCGTTTTGAACCAAAACAAACAGCCTATACAAAACAATTATATGAAGACAACAAACCATGAATTGCATGCCTGGCAACTTGCATCCCTGGTCCTCATTGCTTTTGTCTGGTGTCTGCTCACTTTCGGCATCAAAATAAATCCGGTTTTCCTGCCTTCTCCTTTGGCAGTTGCCGGTGCATTTAAGGAACTGTGGCAGGAAGGAGTCTTGCTCCCCTACACTCTCATCAGTCTTTATCGAGTCCTTATCGGTTTCTTTGCAGCTGCCATCATCGCCATACCATTAGGCATTATGATGGCAACCAATAAAAAGACGGAAGGGTTTTTTGCACCATTTATCGGCTTTGTCCGCTATCTGCCCGTCTCCGCATTGATCCCGCTGATGATCCTCTATTTTGGCATTGGCGATTTTGAAAAAATGGCGGTCATTTTCGTAGGTACTTTCTTTCAATTGGTTCTGATGGTACAAGATACCGTAGGCACAGTACCCGGTGATCTGCTCAAAGCCGCCTATACTTTGGGAGCTGATGGATCAGCCATTTATACCAAAGTCCTTTTGCCAGCTTCCATGCCGGGGATCATGGATAATCTCAGGATTTGTATCGGCTGGGCCTGGACCTATCTGGTCATTGCCGAATTAGTTGCCGCCAACTCCGGTCTGGGTTTCATGATTTTGCGTTCCCAGAGGTTTTTACAAACCGACCGTATTTTTGCCGGTTTAATAATAATTGGCTGTCTGGGCATGCTTACCGATTATTTGTTTAAAACCTTGTCCAAGGTTTTCTTTCCGTGGTATGAAAGGTTGGGACAATAAATGCTGTCATTTGAAGGTGTATACAAAACTTTTGCCAGTGGAGACAAACAGGTCGAAGCTTTGGAGAATATCAACATGAAGATTGAGGCTTCTGAGTTTGCTGTAATTGTTGGCCCCAGCGGGTGCGGGAAAAGTACGCTGCTGCAGATCGCAGCCGGACTGGAACATCCAACTGCAGGCAAAGCCTTTTTAAACGGCGTTGAGATTACCAGCCCGGGAGCTGACCGGGGCATGGTCTTTCAGGCTTATACCCTGTTTCCCTGGTTGACAGTTGAAGATAATGTGGCATTTGGCCCGCGGCAAAAAAAGCTTCCGGAAATAGAAGTTCAGGAGCGGGTCAATCGTTATCTGGAAGTCACCGGCTTGTTGAAATTCACCAAATTATATCCCAAAGCCCTGTCGGGGGGAATGAAACAGCGGGTCGCCATTGCCCGAGCATTAGCCAATGATCCGCAAGTCCTGCTTATGGATGAACCATTTGGCGCCCTGGATGCCCAAACGCGGGTGGTCATGCAGGAATTGCTGCTGCAGGTCTGGGAAACCAATCATAAAACTGTTCTATTTATTACGCACGATATTGACGAAGCAATTTTACTGGCTGATACGGTGCACGTAATGAGCCGGCAGCCTGGAAGTATTAAAAAGACTCTCTCCATCCCACTGGAACGTCCACGTGATCACAGTTTAACCTTAAGCCCTGAATTTATTAGTCTGAAGAAGGAAATTGTTGAATTGATCTGGGAAGAAAGTAAAGCAGCAGCCCAGGAATTTTAAATGAAAATATTTAGGGAATGTTTACTTGTATAAATAAATGAATAACGGGGCTGCTGGCAACTTTTTGTCAGTAACCCCGTTTATGTTGCATATCAACTTTTCCCCCGGACTTAACCCTGACGGTTTTTCTTTTCTTCCTCCAGTGTCTTGATCATCTGGTCATAGTCTTCTTGCAGTTTGTTAAGCTCATCAGCCAGATTAAGCGCAGTCAGAACCGCTATTTTCGTTGTCGACAGGTTGTGGTTTCTCTGACCGATCATACGCATGCGCCGATCTACATAGGAACCTAGCATTTGTATGTAATCTGGATCTTCATTTCCTTTGACAACATAATCCTCATTGTAAATACTAACCGTCACTTTATTCAATGCGTTTTTCTTGGCATTCACTTTAGCAGCCCCCTCTTGTAGGAATGATTAATACTTCTATATTGAAAACGCTTTTCCTTCTCATTCTTAAAAAGAACCTTTTTCATTTATAAAAGCACTTTACTCTGTAGGAATAATAATTGGCAAAAAAATATCCCCCCAACTCGTAGGAGGATATACTTACGTGTTCCAAAATTATTTTTCTTCCCTGGCCAGAACGTTTATATCCACCCTTCTGCCTTCCACGTTATAGACTACCATTTCACCCAAATTGGTAGCATGATCAGCGATCCGCTCCAGATGTCCGGCCACCAGCAGCAGATCACTGGCCTGCGGAATGTTATGGGCATCCTGCATCATATATAAAAGCAAATCTCTGTATACCTGCTCATACAGATAGTCAGACTGTTTTTCCATCTCAACCAGGCTCATGGCCAGTTCTACATCGCAATCCACATAGGCTTTTAAAGCGATTCTGACCATCTCTTCAGCGATTTCCGACATA
>CAZRMB010000067.1:2259-10144 GCA_964600925.1 uncultured Syntrophomonas sp. | reverse complement strand
TTTCGATCTCAAAAATGTGGGATTTTATTTTTAATTTTAAAAAATAATATAAAAAAGCGTCTCATTAAATGAATTTCTAATTTAAAAGACGCTTTTTTCTATATTATTATATTCATAGGCATAAAGAAGACCAACGCGGCAATAGATCAAGGGGGTTTATTTCTCTGCTAAAGCTATATCGTTTTTTACAACCTTTTAGAATTACCATCGCAGCAGTGATCCTGCTGGTTTTTGTTCAAACCCTGAGTGAGCTTTATCTGCCTACCCTGATGTCCGATATCGTTGACACTGGAATCGTTAAAGGGGATATCAGCTACATCATCAGGATCGGTACGCTTATGCTTTTGATTGCTGCGGGCGGTACCGTATGTTCAATCCTGGTCAGCTACTTGTCGGCGAAAACCTCAGTTGGTTTCGGACGTTTGCTGCGCAGTAAAGTATTTAGCCGGGTAGAAGATTTCTCCCTGCAGGAATTTAACCGTTTTGGCACGGCAACCTTGATCA
Source organism: uncultured Syntrophomonas sp. (assembly GCA_964600925.1). Taxonomy (GTDB): domain Bacteria; phylum Bacillota; class Syntrophomonadia; order Syntrophomonadales; family Syntrophomonadaceae; genus Syntrophomonas_B. The sequence continues at coordinate 9,640 of CAZRMB010000067.1, read as the reverse complement.
CCCGTACGACCAACGATATAAATCAGATTCAGACGGTAACTTTTATGATCTTGCGTATGATGGTGAGCGCGCCGGTCATGTGCATCGGCGGTATTCTCATGGCATTGTCCAAAGATAAAACCCTCTCCATGATATTTCTGGTTTCCGTACCGGTTATTGCGGCCGTTATCTTTATTATAATGAACAAAGCCATTCCTTTGTTTAAACTTATGCAAGTAAAACTGGATCGACTGAATCTGGTGCTGCGTGAAAATCTTACCGGCATCAGAGTAATCAGAGCCTTTGATCGTACCGATCAGGAGTATCAGCGCTTTACCGCGGCCAACGCTGATCTTGCCAATAATGCAATCAAGGTCAATAAACTTATGGCAGCCATGATGCCCGGTATGATGCTGGTCATGAATTTTACAATCATCGCTATTATCTGGTTCGGCAGTATACGTATTAATAATGGAGGAATGCAAGTCGGCTCTTTGATGGCCTTTATCCAGTATGCCATGCAAATTATGATCGCACTTATCATGATGTCCATGATGTTTATCATGGTTCCCCGGGCATCGGCTGCCGCCGTCAGAATTGATGAAGTATTGCAGACCCTGCCTGAGATCAAGGATGCCAGAGAAACAAAGCCTCAGCCGATAAATAAAGGGTACCTGCAATTCAAAGATGTGAGCTTCCGTTTTCCGGGGGCTGAACAGCCTGCCTTGCATAATATCACCTTCTCAGCGGGACCAGGTGAAATAACCGCCATTATTGGCGGAACAGGTTCAGGCAAGACGACTCTGATAAATCTTATCCCCCGCTTTTATGATGTTGAACAGGGTGCTGTTTTGATCGATGGGGCCGACGTTCGTGAGATTTCCCAGGAAGATCTGCGTTCCGAGATCGGCCTGGTACCACAATCAGCCGTGCTTTTTACCGGGACTGTCGCGGAAAATATCCGTTATGGCAAGACGGAGGCCAGCATTGATGAGGTTTATAAGGCAGCGCAAACTGCGCAGGCATTGGAATTTATTTCCGAAATGCCGGATGATTTTGACTCTGTCATCGAACAAGGCGGTATTAATTTATCCGGCGGTCAGAAGCAAAGACTTTCCATCGCCCGAGCTCTGGTCAGAAAACCCCGGATTTATATATTCGATGACAGTTTCTCCGCCCTGGATTTTAAGACCGATGCTAGATTGCGGGAAGCTTTGAAAAATGAAACCCTGGAATCAACCGTTTTAATGATTGCCCAGCGGGTCACTACGGTTATGGATGCCGACCGCATTATCGTTTTGGAAGACGGGCAGATCGCCGGCATGGGCTGTCATAAGGAATTGCTTGCTTCCTGTGAAATATACCGAGAAATCGTCTACTCCCAACTTTCCGAGGAGGAACTGGCATGAGTACTGCACCTGAAAATGAAAGAACCGGTCAATTACATGGCGGCGGCGGTTTCCGCGGCGGCCCCATGGGTCCTATGGGACGGCCGGTCGATAAGGCCAGGGATTTTAAAGGTACCTTTAATCGCCTGCTGGGCTACTTAAAGCCACGCCGGTATAGAATCATGGTCGTGGTCTTATTTGCGGTACTGAGCACTCTTTTCAGTATAGTCAGCCCCAAAGTGATGGGGAAAGCCACTACAAAATTATTCGAAGACCTGATGCTTATGTATAAGCATGTACCGGGAGCAGGTGTGGATTTTCAATATATACTTAACATTCTGGTGATTTTGGGCGGTCTTTATCTTGCCAGCGCTTTGTTTGCCTATATCCAGCAGTACATTATGGCCGGAGTAGCCCAAGAAACGGTTTTTGATATGCGTCAGGATGTGGATGAAAAACTGGCCCGGCTTCCTTTAAAATATTTTGACGCGCATACCCATGGTGATATCTTAAGCCGGGTGACCAATGATATTGACAATATCTCCACCACATTGCAGCAAAGTCTGACCCAGTTGATCAGTGCAGTCGTAACTTTGGTGGGCGTTTTGATCATGATGCTGACCATCAGTCCCTGGCTGACCCTTATCTTTGCTGTTGTCCTGCCCCTATCAGCACTGGTCACTAAAGCTGCTGCCAAACGTTCGCAGATCTTTTTTGCCAGCCAGCAGCGCGAATTAGGCCTGCTGAATGGCCATGTGGAAGAGATGTACACCGGGCACCAGATCGTCAAAGCGTATGGTCACGAGAAGCAATCTCTCGAAAAGTTTGATGCGATCAATGAAAAACTTTATACCGCAGGGTGGAAAGCCCAGTTTGTTTCCGGCCTGATCATGCCTTTACTGTCATTCATCAACAATGTGGGTTACGTAATGGTTTGTGTCGCAGGCGGGATTTTTGTCACCAAGCGTCTGATAACCATCGGAGATTTGCAGGCTTTTATTCAATATTCCCGGCAGTTTACCCAACCGATCGTACAGACCGCCAATATCATCAACATCATTCAATCAACCATTGCATCCGCTGAACGGGTTTTTGAAATCCTGGATGAGGCTGAAGAAATTCCGGATGATGCCGATGCCAAAGTCATTGCCAATCCGGAAGGCGATGTGGCTTTTAACGATATCAGCTTCCGTTACCAACCTGATGTTCCACTCATTGAGGATTTGAATATCGATATCAAAAAAGGCCAGACCATTGCCATCGTCGGCCCCACCGGAGCCGGCAAAACTACTTTGGTAAATCTGCTGATGCGCTTCTATGAAATAAACAGCGGCCGGATTACCGTAGATGGAGTAGATATCAGGGATATCAAACGCGGGGCGCTGCGTAGCATGTTTGGGATGGTCCTGCAGGATACCTGGCTTTTTAACGGGACCATCAAGGATAACATTGCTTATGGACGGGTCAATGCAACTTTTGATGAAATCGTAAGGGCTGCCCGGGCAGCTCATGCCGATCACTTCATCCGTACGCTCCCGGACGGTTACAATACGATACTTAATGAAGAAGCATCAAATATTTCCCAGGGACAAAAACAACTGCTGACAATCGCCCGGGCTATCCTGGCCGACCCGGCTATCCTGATCCTGGACGAAGCTACCAGCAGTGTAGATACGCGAACCGAGAACTATATTCAGAACGCCATGCTGACATTGATGAAAAAGCGGACCAGTTTTGTCATTGCCCACCGCTTATCTACCATACGCAACGCTGATTTAATTTTAGTGATGAACAACGGCAGGGTGATCGAGCAAGGCACACATAACGAACTGTTGGACAGAAAAGGTTTTTATGCTGATTTATACAACAGCCAGTTCAGCGGAACTGGTTTTGCCAATCAGGCCAGTTAATCAGTTTGTAGCTGGTGGATCATTGAACTGCAGATGTTTATCCGCCATATCCAAGTAATTTCAAAAATAATTTGGATAAATGAGGATCAAACTGAGTACCGCTGCAGCGTGCGATTTCTTCCAAGGCTTGCTGGGGATATACGGCTTTGCTGTAAGGACGATCATGGGTCATCGTATCATAGGCATCCACCAAAGCAATAATACGGCATTCCAAAGGAATCTGTTCCCCGACCAGTCCAAAGGGATAGCCGCTCCCATCCCAATATTCATGATGCTTTAAAATCAGGTCAGCCAGTGAACTTAATTCCGGCGAAGCCAGCGCTATACGCTGCCCAATTTCACTGTGGCGCTGCATTTCCCGATACTCTTCCTCGCTCAGGCTTTCTTTTTTAAATAAAATTCGATCGGGAATACCCACTTTGCCAATGTCATGAAACTGGGCCAATAGCTGAAGGTTGGTCAAAGTGCTGTCAGGAAGTTTCAATTCCCTGCCCAATAAAACTACTAAATTTCTCATTCTTTCTCCATGCCCCTTGGTAATATAGTCCCTGGCCTGGAGTGCCTTTAAAAGCGTGTTCACTACAGCACTATGGGCACTGCCGCTTCTCTGCAGCTTGCTTCTGTACATCAGGTTGTCTGCTTCTTTGTAGATATCCCGCAATGAAGAGCGATTGTCTTTTCTGACTGCCGTTCCCATGGAGACACTCAGCGGCAGTGAAGGATTGGTCAAATTATACTCTCTAATTGCATGATTAATATGATCGGCTACTTTATCGAGCATTTTGCTGCTCGTTTCCGGCAGCAAAACGGCAAATTCATCTCCTCCCACCCGGGAAACAACATCTCCGTTGCGATAACATTTTTGCAGGATTCGGGCAAAGTTTTTCAACAACCGATCCCCCGCTTCATGTCCCATCGTATCATTTACCAATTTGAGCCCATCCAGATCAAAAATCATCATCCCCACCGGGTTAAATCTGCCGCTTTCCAGGCGTTCCAACTCTTCCTCGAAATAGGTCCGGTTATATAAAGAGGTCAGCGCATCATGAACACTTAAATAGCGAAGTTCCTGCTCCAAAAGTTTACGCTCAGTTATATCACGGCTGCTAAGAATGATCCCGCTCACTTTTCCATCCTGCCAGACCGGATTTCCAACTGTTTCAGTCCACACATAATGTCCGTCCTCATGCTGGGTGCGGTGATGAGTAAGGCCTGCTTCACCCGTTTGCAGACATTGCTTCAGTGTACCAAGCACCTGGGGAAGATCGTCAGGATGAACAAAGTCCGGCAATTTGATCGTCATCATCCGATCGTTTGTATATCCCAGTACTTTGAAGTGGGATGGACTGGCAAAGACTACGTTGCCATGGCAATCCAATTCACTGACCAGATCTGACATGTTATCCGTAATGCGGCGCAGATTGCGCTTGCTTTCCCGTAATGCATCTGAGTTGTTACTACGCAGGATTTCAAAAGCTGCAACCAGATTGTCATTTTGGTCAAATACAGGTGATGCCTGCGACCAATATGCGATTTCATCTTGATTTGATTTTATCCTTACCGTTCCATTTCCATAATAATTCCTGTCTGTTTTTTGGTAGGAGCGCTTATACTCTTTTTGCAAATCTGGATTCAGAACCAAGTCCGCCAACATGACACAAGGTTCCCCGAAAAATGGTAAAGAATAAAATCGTTCTCCCTTTCCCAAAGCTTTTTCACGCGGAATAGAAGTGATTTTTTCCATCGCATAATTCCAGGCAATAATGTGGTGTTCATTATCAATTGCAAATACTGCATCAGGCAGTAAATCGAAAATCTTCGCGTAAATTTCCGGTGCGAAAACACTCATTTTATTCACCTTCCAACGAGTCGTCAATGGTAATATCTGACGTACAAGTATATTAATTCTTTAAGTTTTACAAATTTCCTTCCACAAAAAAATATTATGCTATTTATGCCATTAAAAAAACTCAGGGTTTCCACGCCATTAGGTGAAAACCCTGAGTTTACGTTAATGTTTAAATCATAATTTATCGTCGATTAATTAATCGCTGATTTTATTAGTACGGGTCCAGATCTTGCGAACTTTGGCAGCCTCGATCAATTCATCACGGAAGTCCGGATGCGCAATGCTGACCAAAGCCTCCGCCCGCTGCCAGGTTCCCAGACCTTTAAGAGAGACTGAACCGAATTCGGTTACGAGTATATTACAGCTCTGGCGCGGAACCGTTACGATTGTACCTTCCTTGAAAGCAGGAACAATCCTGGAATGTAATTTGCCTTCTTTGTCAGTATGCGTTGAAGGGAAGCAGATCAGGCTGCGTCCGCCCTTGGAATAAAATGAACCCAGAACGAAATCAAGCATTCCGCCGTTGCCGGAGATCTGGCTGAATCCTGAACTCTCCGCACTAACCTGGCAATATATATCCACTTCCAGCGCCTGGTTAATGGAAATCAAATTCTCCATATAGGAAAGGCGGACTGGATTGTTGACATAGAATACGTTGTAAGAGGCCAGGGAGGAATTGTGATCCATCCATTCTACAAATTCCTTACTGCCGGACGCAAAGGTATAAACAGTTTTGCCTTTGTCATAATCTTTTTTCATATTGTTCATGCGGCCGGATTCCATCATCGTCTTGTAGGACTGCCCCAGCATTTCAGTATGACCACCCAAGTCCTTCAGGTCGGTCTCAGCGATGATTTCACCCAAAGCATTGGGCATACCGCCGATACCCAACTGAATGGTACAGCCGTTACGGATAAAGGGCAGTACATGCTTGGCAATCTCTTTATCAGTTTCCGAAGCAATTACCGGTTCTGAAGTGAAAATAGGAGATGGTTCTTCAATGATATAGTGTACATCCGCGACATTGATGCTCTCGCGTGCGCCGCCGTAGCAATAGGGCATTTCCGGACAAATCTCAACCACTCTGTGTTGAGAGGTCATAAATTGTGCCAGAGTTATGCCGTTTTGCATACCAAAATTGAAGTTGCCGTCCTTATCCATGGGGCAGGTTCTGAATACAGTCCAGTCACGATGTCTGGTACCGATCTTGTCAGGCTCATCATATTTCAGTTCAAACCATCCCTCTGATTCGCCGAATTGGGTGGGATTGTAGAAAACGTTGGGACGTGCCTGCTGGAAATAGCGGCTGACCGGGCTGTAGTGATAATCAATGTAAGTAAATGATTCACCCTGGGGATCCTTCATCAGAATTTCCGGGATGGGAGGCATACAAACAGCCACATAACAACGAACATCGTTCAACTCATCTTTCCGAGCTGCCAGTTCTCTTTCAAAAGCTACTGATTTTCCGTTGAACATCCCTAGGTCGATCCATTCGCTCGACTTAACCAGTTTTGCAACTTCTGCTGCAGTTCTTACTTTTTCTTTGTACATCTGATTAAAATCTTTTGCCATAATTCCCCGACTTAGATTCTCATTACTCAAATATTCAGAGAATCCCTGGCCGTCTATTTGATCAACCAGGAAACGCCGGATTCACCAGCCTTTCTATAAAATAATATTTATGATTTGGGACAAAGTCAAAAACCCGTCCTACTATGTCATTAGTATTCTAAAAAAATATAAAAAATCCTCTTTTTTTTAAGAAGTTATTATGATTTGGTATAATTTTGTAACATTCAAAAAATTCATATTTTTGTTGCAAGAGGCCATTTAATGTCAATATCTTGATCATAACTTTAAAATTAGTAATCGCTGATTTACAATTACTAATTGTGATGTTTTCACAAATTGTCATGAACAATACTAATGTTTAGCTATTAATAAAAAGTTACGCACATAAATCCTTTGCACAAGCCATTGCGAAATATAACTTGCATTAGCAATATTTTCATGATACCATACCCCTAGAGGGTATAAATGAATTTTTTCAGCCTTTTTGCCGCATAATAAGAAAAGATATTAATGATTTAAAATGCTCAGGTTTGTACCCCATAAAAAATTAATGATTGAGGTGAAAAATATGGAAACAGTAAAGGTATCATCCGAAGCAGTTGATAATTTAAAAGAAGTTATGAAAGCGCAAAATATTGAGTCCAAAAATTTGAGAATTATTGCCAGCGCTGGCTGAGGGG
>CAZRMB010000067.1:0-2159 GCA_964600925.1 uncultured Syntrophomonas sp. | reverse complement strand
GCGCAAAATATTGAGTCCAAAAATTTGAGAATTATTGCCAGCGCTGGCTGAGGGGGCGTGTCATTTAATCTGGTTCTGGACGAACCAGCCGAAAACGATCAGTCGGAAGAACACGATGGCCTTACCTTTGTCGTTAAACAAGATCTTATAGATACTTATGGTTCCTTCTCTTTGGAAACAATCAAACGGGGTGAGCAAACTTATCTGCAACTCGTACCTGAACGGGATCCCGATGCAGGCGGTGGCGGTGGCGGTTGCAGTTCATGTACTTCCTGCGGCTAGACGAATTTTAGCAATATTATTAATGCACCGGATTGTCATTCGGTGCATTTTTTCTTTTATTATTTTGTCCGCTGCAGACGTAAAATATTGTCGCCTCTTCAATTATTAATGACGCAGTTCAGCATATGCCAGCCAAATAAAGATGTGTAAATAAATGTAACCAGAGAAGTTCCCCGATATACCCTGGCAAAATGATCGTATGCAGCGTATTGAACCGCAATTACAAAAAACAAAACCGCTGCCATTTTTATAAATGCTCCCAGCAAAGGATCGATCGTAAAAAAGTATTTCATCACCGGATTTAATTCCAATTCCCAGCCCCAGCTCTGGCAAAAGGATAGCGTTGCCAGCAGATCAAGCAGATTTAAATAGATGCAAACAGCCAGCATCAACCACAGCTTGCCGGTCTTTTCATGAACCATTTTGCCTCCGAAATAAATACTTTTTATAAAGTCTTTCCCGGAGTGTATACAACTATGTGATTTATTATTAATTTGCAGTGAATAGTGATGATTTATCCGGCAGGCAGAGAAACGGCCAAAACGGTCAGCGTGATTATAGATGTTATGATGACATAATCCATAAGGGTCAGCGCCGGGTTATAAAGATAATTTCTGCGCCCCGGCTGATATCCTCTCGCCTCCATGGCGTCCACCAGTTCCTCACTGTGGCGTACAATATTGATTAACAGGGGTAATGCCAATAACCCAGCTGCTTTGATTTTTCCGATCAGTCGATGAGGATCAAAATCAGCTCCGCGTGCCAATTGTGCATCTCTTACATTTCTCATTTCATTTTGCAACGTTGGTATGAATCTCAAAGCCAATCCGATCAACATCGCAATATCATGCGAAGATATTCCGAATATTTTTAGCGGCCGCAGCAAACGTTCCAATCCTCCGGTCAGCTCAGATTGAGTCGTTGTCATCGTCATAATAGACGCCGCTATCAACAGGAGTATAAACTTCCAGATCTGCACAATCCCAAGCATCAATCCCTCATAACTGATGAGCAGAGGGCCAAACGGAAAGAATGGCAGTGGTCTTCCCGGTGTAAATAGTAAATAAAGCAAAAATAAACAGGTAAAAAAAGGCATGGCTGGTTTTAGAGAATATCCTACGTCTTTCAGCGGCAGTTGGGCAAGCAGGCCCAGTCCTGATAACGTTGCCGTTATGCCAATCAACAGCAAGGCTGGATTTTGGATACGTAAAACAATAATACTGAAAGCAATCACCGCTATGATCTTGACTCGCGGATCACGCTGATGAACCAGTGATTTACGGGGAATATATTGGCCAAGGTCATACATGTCAAGAACCCCTCACCCGTTTCAGCAGGGCACTGATTTCTTGGGCAGCAGTCTCGACCGTAAATATATTGCTGTCCAATTCCTCACCTTGCTGCCGCAAAGTCCATAATAACTCCGTAATACGAGGCGGAGCCAGACCCAGATTTTTCAGCCAATCCACCCGGTTCAAAATATCCGCAGTACTTCCATCAGCGATCATCTCGCCCTTATCCATGACCAGTACACGATCTGCCAGGGCAGCTTCCTCCATATTATGGGTGACATGAACGATTGCTATTCCCCGGGCGTTTAATTCCTTTATTAAACCCAGCACGATTTTCTTCCCTTCCTGGTCCAATGAAGCGGTGGGCTCATCAAGGGCGATCAATTTAGGTTCCATCGCCAACAGCCCCGCCATGGCCAGAAGTTGCTTCTGCCCTCCCGACAGCGTATGGGGAGGTCTCTTTTCCAAACCTTTAAGGCCCGTCATATCAATGGCTGTATCCACTCTTTTGCGTAGTTCCTGCACTGAAAGACCAAGATTACCAGGTCCGAAGGCTATGTCTTCCTCAACACTCATACCGACAAT
>CAZRMB010000066.1:0-10208 GCA_964600925.1 uncultured Syntrophomonas sp. | reverse complement strand
AAACGGCCGGTTATGAATATAGAACTTCACCGCGCACTTTTTGCCGAAAGCAACTATGCTTTATATAACTATTTCGGAACTGGCTGGGAACGGGCCAAACCAACCGCCGGGAGCTACAGATATGAAATGTCTGATGAGGATTATTATATTTATCTGCTGGCCCATATGGCCAAGCACTACCGGGGCGGCGGCACCGGTATACGCTCGGTTATGGATGTGTGGGTGTACAACAGGCACTATAAAGATCAACTGGACTGGACCTATATCAACACGGAGCTTGAAAAAGCTGGACTGTATGACTTTGCCCAAAGTGTGCAGGAATTGTCTGCACGGTGGTTCAGCGGAAATGTAACCAGGGAAATAAATCAAGAAATGAGCGCTTTTATATTGGCCAACGGAACCTATGGCACCACCCGTAACGCGGCGATAAACAGGTTTATCCAGGGAAAAAAGGATCAGGACAGCTTCACCATGGCCAAAGTGAAATACACCCGGAGCATTCTCTTCCCTAACCTACAGTATATGACCATCCTATTTCCCATCCTGAACAAGCAGCCCTTTTTGCTGCCTGTGTGTTGGGCGCTTCGAGGGATTCGCACGGTCATATTCAGGCGGGAAAACCTTAGACTCAATCTTGGTAATATTTCCGCCATAACCGAATCCAGCATAGAGCAGATGAAAAAGAGACAACCATAGAATCCCGTCCTCTTCGCCATAATTAAGAAATACCAAAGGGGTTCAGACTTTGATCTGAACCCCTCTACTGCTATGACTGTTTAAACAATCACTTCTCTAACCGATTTTGGAAGGTATCACAACAGGTTCCATCAGCTTCGTTTGCCACGCCGTCTCCCATCGCTTTAACCATTAGCTGTGAGGCATAACAGGCCTGGCTTTTGTTATAAATACAATTATCAACGCTGCACTGCACTTTCAAGCTAGGTGATTTCATTTTCCGCCTCCTCATTCAGAAGATAGCTTTATCTTGCCCAATAAATGTTCCTTTCATCCTGGAACAACTCGTATTGACCTGCTCCCTAAAAAGGTGGTCCACCCATATACTTTGATTGCGCTAATAGACTTCTCCAGCAACGGAAAAGTATTATAAAGGGAATTTAAAATTTGTTCGACTCAATAAAAAATTGGCCTTATAATTAAGAATATCTCCTTGTATAGAAGTTTATGTATGTATTAATCGGAGGCATAAGGGATCTGGCAAAATAAACAAAATCTTGGCATATCTGGCAGACTGATGATGTAAAGCCGGCGGGCTTTTCTTTGCGGGAAGTCTCCGGGGAGGAGAACCGTCTGGAAAAACAATAACTACTTATGAAAAGTAGAATCCGATATACTGAACATGCTGACAGCTTTTTATTGCGAGGTGAGGTGGGTTAAATGGATTCGGATTTTGATGGCTATTTTTTAAAGGACTTTACCGAAATATCACGTAAAAGCATGCAGTTGGAGATAGTGAACCAAATTACGCGGTGCATTACCATAGATATGTCATTTGCAGAAATGATGGATAGTATTCATGATAATCTTCATGAATTCATCGATCACGACCTGTTGAGCTTCTGCATCATTGAGCACCAACGAAATCTAATTATTAAAACCGGAGTGCCGAAGCAGATTAAAGGATTGAGCGAAGGTCAAATCTTGAAAGGGCATAATGAAAACCCATCCATGCCGTGGCAGGTGATCAAGAACAAGCAGTATATTATCCGTGAAGATATTCTGAACGACTCTGAATTATATGCTGAAGATCAGGCGCTAATTGATTTCGACATCCAATCAGTGGTGGTCGTACCGTTGATCGTCAAAAACAAGGTGACCGGGACGTTTAATTTGGGCAGCAAACGGAAGTATGCTTTCGATAGCCAGGATGCTGAATTTTTGCAGCAGATCGCCGAGCACCTGGCGGTTAGCTTTGAAAATGCCCGCCTTTACCTGGAGGAGAGCACCATTAAAAACGAACTGGAGGAAACTTTCAGGTCCATAACCGATATCATTTATGTGGTGGATGCCAACTTCACCCTGTTGCGCTTTAATGAATATACTCGAGAATTTGGTAAGTCCATTGGTGTTAATCTGGAGGAAGGCAGGAAGTGTTACCAATTCTTTAGCGAATCGGGAGAAAAATGTGAAAGCTGTCCGGCCAAGGAGGTTATACAAAGCGGCGGGGCAGTAAAAAAGCGCTCTTATTCTCGCTTCGGACGGATATGGGACGGGTTCGCATATCCGGTATACTCACGGGATGGGCAGTTCAACCGGGTGATTATTTTAATCAAAGATGTAACCAAAAGGATAGAGATTGAATCCCAGTTGATCCAGTCGGCCAAGATGGCGGACATGGGGATAATTACCGCGGGTATTGCTCACGAAATAAACAGTCCTCTTACGGCGGTGATCGGTAACGCTTTGCTGCTCGAGCAGCAAAAAAGCAGTTTTACAGAAGCTCAGCTGGAATTAATTAATGATATTAAACAATGCGGGCTACGCTGCAAGGAAATAATCCAGACCGTCAAAAGCTTTGCCCGTAAGGACGACCAGGTTTGGGAAGCGGTTGATATTAACAACATTTCCACCGACGCACTTAAATTAGTTTCGTATCAACTGCACCAAAAAAATATCCACCTTCTGACAGACTTTTCTCCCGGGATCCCGATGGTAATGGCTGACCGCCAGCAGATGGAGCAAGTGGTAGTAAATCTGTTGCTCAACGCTACGGATGCGTTGCGAGACCAAGCACGCCCCTGTATTGAGATTAGTACCGGTTATGACACGGGGACGAAACAGGTTTTTGTTTCCATAAGCGACAACGGCTGCGGGATGTATCCTGAGGAGATGGCTAATATTTTCAATACATTCTATACCACCAAACAAGTACAGGAAGGAATTGGATTGGGCTTGTCGATTAGTAAAAGGATTGTCGATGAACATAAAGGAATCATAGAAGTATCAAGCAAGCAGGGAGTGGGCAGTCGGTTTACGATATTGCTGCCGGAACGGCAGGGAGGTGATTTAAATGCCCGGTAAACCTGGGATACTGGTTGTAGATGATGAAAAAGAGATATGTACGTTTTTTAAAAATCTTTTTATTAACGATTATGAGGTAAAAACAGCTATTTCTGGGGCGGAGGCTGCCAAAGCGGTCGGGGAAGCCAATTTTGATCTGGCTTTTGTCGACCTTAAACTGGGCGACACCAGCGGGTTGAACATTTTACAGATGATCAAGACAAAGCAGCCCCGCTGCAGGGTGATCATCATGACCGGGTACAGCACGATCAGTACAGCCATCCAAGCTATTCAACAGGGGGCTTTCAATTACATTGAAAAACCATTCGACAATCTGGAATACCTTACAACTATAGCCAGCCAGGCATTAGGAGACCAGGAGGCATTCTCTTTCAGCCAAAGCGCTGAGGAAGGCTTTGTCATCGGAACTAATTCGGAGATGCGCAACGTGGTTTCATTAGCTAGAAAAATAGCCTCCAAAAAGCTAACCGTATTGATTGAAGGAGAAACTGGTACGGGTAAGGAAGTAATGGCCAGATTCATTCATCGTTACAGCGATCGGGCCCACCAGCCGTTCTTGGCCGTCAATTGCGGTGCGCTATCTGAGACCCTCCTGGAAAGTGAATTATTCGGTCATGAAAAAGGGGCTTATACTGGGGCTTCTTCGGTTCGCCGGGGGATTTTTGAAATGGCCAACGGCGGCACCCTTTTTCTCGATGAAATCAGTCAGGCAAGCCCTGCCCTACAGATAAAATTGCTGCGTATGCTGGAGAACGACGAAATTACAAGGGTCGGCGGGGAACGCCCCATCAAGTGTGATGTCCGCTTAATTGCTGCTACCAATCTGCAGCTGCAGGAAGCGGTTAAAATGGGGCGCTTCAGGGAGGACTTGTTCTTTAGGCTGAATGTAATCAACCTCAGTCTGCCGCCACTGAGAGAGAGGCAGGCTGACATCCCCCATCTGATTGATTATGTGGTCAGAACCCGTTTCCCGGTTAACAATATTAAATTTTCACAACAAACTATGAAAATACTCCAGAATTACAGCTGGCCTGGCAATATCAGGGAATTGATCAATATGGTTATCAGCGTTTTAGAAATATTTGACGGAAATCAGGTTTTACCGGAGCATATTCCCTCGAAAATCCGGGCTGAACACGGTTCTAAAGAGATACGGGCAACAGAACCCGGCTATGCAATGCCGGTGGCAGATGACTTTTTACATGCTATCGAATCAGGGCAGGAAGTGGATTTGGATACCCTCATCAGGGAATTAAAGATTTATGAAGCCAGTGTCATCAAAAAGGTAATCCAGCAGGTTATTGTCAGCTGCGGGGATAACCAGGGTCAGGCTGCCGCATGGCTGAATATTAGCCAGAGAAGGCTGCAATATTATCTAAACGAGAAGCTCTAAAAACTAATCAACGCTTTTTCGGAAATCCCGATTTTTCGTATGAAACTTTTACGAAAAATCGGGATTTTGTTTTGGCCATAAATGGATAATCACAGTTTAATGGTTACCGTTTATCTTACAATAATTGGCGCGCTAATTGCATTAGATAATTACAAGTTTGGGAAAGGTTGCGAGGGAGGGGAGTTTGAGGAGGCTGCCTTAGATAAACGTTTCAACTGCATGCTAAGTATTAAATTATAGGGGGTGGGTTAATAGAGTCTAGAGCAGCTTTCTATTAACTATATTTAGGAAGGAGTAATGGCATGAGTAAAATGATAGTATGTGAGCCCATGGAATGTGCTGGCTGCAGAACCTGTGAAATGGCGTGTTCTTTAGTCCATTACGGGGCATGCAGTCCTGTTCTGTCCAACATCCGCGTAGTTGAATGGAGCCGTCTGGGACTTACAGTGCCTATGACCTGTTTGCAGTGCGATGATCCTGTGTGTATGAACGCTTGTAAGGTAGGGGCGATTAAACGCAATCCCGAGACAGGTGCCATGGTTCTAAGTGAGGAACTTTGTGTGGGATGCAAGATGTGTATGCTGGTTTGCCCGGTAGGAGCCCCTTCATTTCATCCCGAATTCCATACCATGCATAAATGCGACCTGTGTGATGGAGATCCCCTATGTGTGAAAGTTTGCCCGACCGGTTGTCTGAAATATGTCGATATATTAGACGTGCCAGGCGATAAGAGGAGAAATGGGGCTGCCCTATTAATTAACGACACTTTGTTGAAGCTTAAGAACTACGATACCCCGAAGAATCTTGAATAAGAAGGAGGTGTTTTTAAATGGAAAAAATATATGGGAATATGGGATTAATTTTAAGATTGGATATGACTACCAGTACTTTTGAAACCGAAGATGCCGCCCCTTATTATAAAAAATTCCTGGGAGGCCGTTCCTTAAACCATTATCTGTTGTTTAAAGATATAAATGTAGCCAAAGTACAAGCTTTTGACCCTGAAAATGAGATAATACTAGGTGTCGGACCTCTGGGCGGCACATTGTTTCCGAGTTCCGGGCGTTTCCAGGCTACTTTCATTGCACCATTAACAACCAGTGGTTTTGGCGATGCTAATAGCGGAGGTGCAATAGGGCCTGCCATTAAATACTGCGGATACGATAACGTGATTATCAAGGGAAAGGCTCCCAAACCGTGCTATGTATTAATAGAAAATGAAAAAATAGAATTCCTTCCCGCCGATGACCTCTGGGGCAAAGGCTGTAATGATACCACCGATATCCTGAAGGCCAGGCATGGTGAAGATGCGGAAATTCTGTTAATCGGGCCAGCCGGCGAAAATCTGGTCAAATACGCCAATATTCGCACCAAGTTAACCAACAGTTTGGGTCGTGCAGGCGGCGGCGCTGTTATGGGTTCCAAAAACCTTAAAGCCATAGTTTTTAAAGGCAGCAAAGCGGTCAAAATTGCCAATCCAACAAAATTCTTGGAAATATGCACCAAAGTCCAGAAGGATATTATGAACCCTGATGAAGGAGCTATTCATAGCGGTACCTATGAACTGATGTCCAAATATGGTACGCCGGGTCTGACCAGAATGATAGGTGCGACTGGTATGGCGCCTATAAAGAACTGGCAGGAATGTGGCATCTGGGAAAAAGATGAAGAACTTGATGGCCCGGGGCTTATCTCCCGCTGGGGGACAAAACGTGATGCCTGCCAAGGTTGCCCGATTCACTGCCATAGCATTTATCACGTGGATGGCGGAAAATATGATACCCATGGTGCAGGGCCTGAGTATGAGACTACGGTAGCTTTTGGACATAAGTGTCTGGTTGACAGCGGTGCTTCAGTTCTTAAAATGAATACGCTGGCTAACGACCTCGGATTTGATTCGGTTGAACTGGCCAACATGTTCTCCACCTTAATGGAATGGTACGATCGCGGTATTATTGATGAGTCTTTTACCGATGGCCTTAAGATGGAGTGGAACAGTCCTGACGCAATTATTGAGCTTATACCGAAAATTGCACTGAGACAGGGATGCGGTGATGAACTGGCCAAAGGACCTTACTGGGTAGCTCTGGATCTGGGCGGTGACGCTATGAATTACGTATATCAACAGAAGGGTATGTGTGCTACCGGAGTTGAAACCAGATCAACCATTGGAGCTATGCTTTCATTCGCTATTTCTAATCGTGGATCTCACCATCTTTCCGGACTGCCAACAGCTGAATGGGTAAACAACCCTCCCGTCGCGATTCATGTGGCTGGATTTGCAGAAGCAGGAGAACTGCTGTCCTATCATCCCGAAGCCAAATCAAATCTTGTTCGGTACTATGAAAATCTGTTCGAGATCCCTGATTCCATGGGATTGTGCAAATTCACTTTCGGACATGCAGGCTTCTGGCATGATTCGCCGGAGAATATTGAAAAAATGTGGGATTATTTGGTGAGTGGCTTGAACGCTGCTACCGGTCTTGGATATACGAAGAAAGATCTCGAAGAAATTGCTGAGAGAGCATGGCAGATTGAGCGTGCTATCATTGCTATGCGCGGTATGAGAAGAATAGACGATATGCCCAACTGGCGTTGCCAAAATGAAACCTGTCCGGGCGATCATCCTGTCGGACCTATTCCTCTGCCGCCAATAGATATGCCTAAATTCAACAAGATTATTGACCAGTACTATAAGCTGCGCGGTTGGACCAATGACGGTGTTCCCACCCGTGAAAAGCTGGAAGAATGTGGGCTTAAAGATGTAGCTGACAGACTTGAACAATACCTATAGAGAGAAAGATTGGAATTAGATATTAGATAAAAAGATAGAGAGAAAGAAATATACCTGCGTTTTACCTGCCGGGCTGGCTAACAGGTCACCCGGTAACGGGGCGCAGCCTGGGAGGGTCTGTATGCAAATACTGGTTCGCTACTATGGACATATATCACATATAGCGGGTTGTCTTAAAGAGGAGTTTGAGATAGAGGACGGTACTACCCTCAAATCATTGACTGACCTTGTGGTAAATCGCTATGGACAGGATATTATCAAATGGTGTTTCCCCAAAGACAGAGAGAGAATTGCTTGGATTTCAATAAATCGAAATGATATTAATGATCGCAGGATATTTCCTGACTGGATCGATACGAGATTGAATGAAGGAGACGTAGTTGCTTATATCGGGCCTGTATCCGGACCTGCTTAATAGGAGGAAAATAATGTGGGATTGATGCCGCAGGAAATAAAGAGATGGAAAAGGCAGATCGATCTTCCCGGTTTTGGTATTGAAGGTCAGATCAAACTGAAACAAAGCAGAGTTGTGGTATTTGGTGTCGGTGGAGTAGGTTGTGCAACGGCCCTTTATCTGGCGGCAGCAGGCGTAGGAAATATGGTATTGGTAGACAAAGACGTTGTTTCCTTAGATAATCTGCATCGGCAGATTATCTATTGTCAGGATGATATTGGCAAATCCAAGGCAGGTATAGCGGCTGCGAGACTCAGGGCAATTGATCCGGCGCTGAACATAGAAGTCGTGGATAAACACGTTGAGCTTAATGATATTCGAAATATTGTCAAGCATGCCTCTACGGTAGTTGACGCTTTTGATCGGATCGAAAGCCGCCTTTGTATAAACCAGGCATGCGTGGAACAAAAAGTACCGGCTGTTCATGGCTTTGCCCAGGAATACGGCGGAGAGATCGTTATGGTTCAACCTGGTGTAACAGCCTGTCTGGAATGTACTCTCGATCGTGATGTGGTTGAACCCACCGAGGTGCCCATTATGGGAGTTAGCGCAGGCATGATAGGTATTTACCTGACCAATATGGTTATAAAATACTTGACCGGATGTGGAGAATTATTGGCCGGACAGCGTTTATTCTGGGATTTTTACCTGGATCAGTTTATTTGCTTTCCGCTAGAGCGTAGAGCGGATTGCGCTATTTGTAACCGCATGTAAAGGAGGTTAAATAGATGGATATAGATGCTGGAGAAGTGCGGAAAATAATACAAACATATATCAATGAAACTGATGGAAGAGTCTCCTATATTCTTGAGACCATCCAAAGAAAGTACCGGCATCTTCCTGAAGACGCTCTTCGAATCGTGGCTGAAGAATTGGAAGTACCCCTTTCCCAACTTTACGGGGTAGCCACCTTCTACTCTGCCTTTAGCCTCGAACAGAAGGGCGAGCACATTATTAGCATATGTCATGGCACAGTCTGCCATGTAAAAGGTGCCAAACAGGTATCCGATGCCATGTGTGGAATTCTGGGAATCAATGAGGGCCAGACCACCGCAGATAAATTTATCACCCTGGAAGAAGTGCGTTGCTTGGGATGCTGCAGTCTGGCACCGGTAATCAGTGTGGACGGAGAGATTCATGTAGGCATGACCGCCGAAAAAGTACCGGATATTCTCGCTGCGCTCCAGGGAGGTGAACAATAGCTATGAGTATATTGAAAGAATGCACAGATAAAGGAGAAAAATTATTATACCCCGATAAAGTCAAAATACTGGTTGGCAGAGCAAGTTGCGGCAAGGCTTCCGGTGCGGACAAGGTATTCAACACATTTATAAATGCGGTAGAGCAACAGGGTTTGGATGCGATAGTGAGTTCCAGCGGCTGCCTGGGCTTCTGTCAAAAAGAACCTCTGGTAGCGGTTCAGTTCCCTGGTGGAACTCGTTATGTATATCATGATGTAGATTCGGATCTGGCTGCCGAAATATCTGCAGCATTGTTAAAGGGTACATTGCCGTCCCGGCAAGTACTCGGCAAAGAAGAAGATGATGAATTGATTGTCACCAATGAACGGAGAAAATTTGCCGCCAGCAAGGACACCATTGCCAGCTTAAGTGAGGTGCCTTTTCTTAACCAGATTCCTTTTTATAAACTGCAGGTGAAAATCGCTACCCGTAATTGCGGTTATATAAACCCCTACAGCATAGAAGAATACTGCGCCCGGGGCGGTTATCTGGCACTCCGGAAAGCCTTGGCGACTCCGACTGCAGAAGTAATTAAACAGGTAAAAGATTCCGGGCTGCGCGGTCGTGGCGGCGGCGGATTCTCCACCGGTCAAAAATGGGAATTTGCCAGTAAAAGCGTCAGTGATCAAAAATATGTAATCTGCAACGCCGATGAAGGTGACCCGGGCGCATATATGGATCGCAGCGTTTTGGAAGGAGATCCTCATACCATACTGGAAGGTATGACTATTGGTGGATATGCCATGGGAGCGGATACCGGTATTATTTACTGCCGGGCTGAATACCCGTTGGCGGTTGTGACCCTGCAGGAAGCCATCCGGCAGGCTGAAGAGAATGGATTCTTGGGCGAAAATATATTTGGCAGCAGGTTTAGTTTCAAAATAAAAATCGTTAAAGGCCAGGGTGCCTTTGTGTGCGGTGAAGAAACAGCGCTTATTGCTTCCATTGAGGGAAAAATGGGCGAACCCCGTCCCAGACCTCCTTTCCCGGCTGTTTCAGGATTATGGGGTAAACCGACCAACATCAATAACGTTGAAACCTGGGCCAATGTCCCTCCTATTATCAATCGCGGGAGCGAGTGGTTTGCCAGCTATGGCACGGAAGGCAGCAAAGGCACCAAGGTATTTGCATTGGTTGGAAACATCATAAACAATGGATTGGTTGAAGTACCTATGGGTACCAAAATTGCCGATATTGTATATGAGACCGGCGGCGGCTGCGGCCAGTATGCCTTGAAAGCCATTCAGCTGGGCGGCCCCTCCGGCGGATGTATTACCGCCAATATGC
>CAZRMB010000065.1:0-10231 GCA_964600925.1 uncultured Syntrophomonas sp. | reverse complement strand
ACAGAAGGAAAAGTACGGCTGGGAATTCATCTTCCTGGGCGCCAACATCGATGCCATCGAAACCGCCGGGAGAGTCGGCATCAGCGCCGACCGGGCCGCCAACTACCTTCCCGACAGCGCCGGCACCAGCTTAAATTTTGCGACCGTCAGCGACGCTGTCAGTGAGATCAGAGCCAGCAAGAACCTGCCCCCCGCCTGGAAAGACAGAATCGACCAAGACTTTAAGAGCCGGGAGAAGAAGAACAAAAAATAGTAATCTGCGCAGAGTGAAACAATAAAGGTTTAAATAGTAGCATGGGTTAAAGCTTAAACAGAAAACCAAGTATTGGCCATTTGAGATAAATTAGAAACCCCGTTTGATTTTTGAATATGCGTCGATTATTCAGTAGCAAGCCAAAGAGGACGATAATCAAATGATTGTCGCCCTCTAGCTAAGTTTGTTAAACTCTGGGAAGTTTTAATAAATTGTCACGCTGTGTGCTATCCGGTTTTGATTTAACATATTTCTCGCTATTAACGCTGATTGCAGGAATACAATCAGGATAAGGATAAATATCAACTTGTATAGTCCCGGAGTAGATCTTTAAATGGTCATATATTTTGGCTTTTTTATGGAATCCTTCTTTTAACGAATGAGAAGAGCCGGAAAGATGAATCTCGTCAATTTCGATCAAGTCGTTTGAACTGCCGCAGCTCGGCTTCATTTTAATTTTTGTAGCCTTCATAATAAATATACCTCATAATAATTTAATATCTATGTAAACTGCAAAACGAAAACCTAATTAAAATATAAAAACTGTCTCCTCTCTATGTATTTGGATGGCAGCTGCTTGAAACTGGGCAATTTTAATGTTACAATCACAAATGATATAGGTGTTGTAACTGTTTACTCAGTTGCTACCGCCGCAGGACTTTAATGGGCAAACATTAAAGTCCTGTTTTCGTTTATGCAGGAATTTTTAATAAAGTATAACACTCGAATTAGTTCTTCATGGAACCGTAAATAATTGAAATGAATCACATTTGCTGGAATAGTATACAACGAAGGGATATAATGGAAAGTAACTGGAGGGGAGCGTTTGGATAAAGAAATGATCGCCCATGTGCGAAAAAATGAAGATGGCACTTGGGATTCTCCGCAAAGCTTGATAGAGCATTTGGAGGGTACAGCGAAACTGGCCCAGCTTAATGCGGCTAAATTTGCTTCGGGTGATTGGGGAAGAGCACTGGCCCTTGCTCACGATACCGGCAAAGGAAGAGTAACCTGGCAGAAGTATCTCATAAATAAAAGCGGCTATGGATATGATGAAGATGCACATTTGGAAGGTAAACCGGGAAAAATTCCTCATGCCATTCAAGGGGCGAAGTTAGCTGAAGAAATATTTAGCAAGGGAATCGGAAGAATCCTGGCTTATTGCATTGCCGGTCACCATACGGGCTTGCCGGATTGGTCAAGTTCAGAAGGTGCCGGACAAGCTTCGCTTGAATTCCAGGAGAAACAGGTTAAAGACTGGGAAAAGATAGACCAATCTCTTATTGAAAAGTTGCGCTCGCTATCGCTGATATCTCCGCCTTGGAAATTTACCTCCGGCCTTGACTTGTCTCTTTGGATAAGAATGCTCTATTCTTGCCTGGTTGACGCGGATTTTCTGGATACAGAAGAGTATATGGAGCAGGGCAAATACAAACCACGGGGTAACTTTTGTGAGATTGAGGAACTGCTCAAAAGATTTAATCAATATATAGCACGACTGGAGCAGGACGCTAAAGACACGGAAGTAAACAGAATAAGAACGAATATAAGAAACAAATGCGTGCAAATGGCGGGCGAGACACAGGGGATATTTTCGCTTTCCGTTCCAACCGGCGGGGGCAAGACTCTTTCCACACTGGCGTTTGGATTGGAACACGCCTTGAAACATGATCTTGATCGTATTATATACGTCATTCCCTATACCAGTATCATTGAACAAAACGCAGACGTTTTTCGTTCTGCAGTCGGTGCTGACCAGGTTGTGGAGCACCATTCCAGCATAGATTTTGAAGAGGTAACGACAAAGGCCAGACTGGCTGCTGAAAATTGGGATGCTCCAATAATTGTAACTACTTCAGTTCAATTTTTTGAGTCGTTGTTTGCCGCTAAGCCAGGTCGTTGCCGCAAGCTGCATAACGTAGCCAGATCTGTGGTGATTCTTGATGAGGCGCAGTTGTTACCGGCAGATTTTCTTGAGCCTATTTTGGAAGTGATGCAACTGCTGACGGACCACTATCACGTCACTTTTGTCATATCGACGGCAACCCAGCCGGCCTTTGAAGAACGAAAAGGTTTTAAAGGATTAAAAAATATCCGTGAAATTATGGGATCGGATGAAGAAGTGAGAATTCTTTATGAGTCTCTGAAGAGGAATACGGTGGAATTCCCGGTGGACATAAGGACTCCGTCTAGTGGGGAAGAAATAGCTGCGGAATTGATCAAGTTTGAGCAGGTGTTATGTATCGTTTCTGATCGAAAAAGCTGCCGCGAATTACACAAACTGATGCCGAAAGGGACTATTCACTTATCTGGTCTGATGTGTGGTCAGCACCGCAGCAAGGTTATTGAAGAAATAAAAACGAAATTGAAAAATGGAGAACCGGTCAGAGTTATCAGCACACAATTGGTGGAGGCGGGAGTTGATTTCGATTTTCCGGTTGTTTATAGAGCATTGGCAGGGTTGGATTCAATTATGCAGGCTGCTGGCCGATGCAACCGGGAAGGGGGGGGAGATATGGGCAAGGTTGTTATCTTTGTTCCACCTCGCCAAGCTCCCATCGGGATTCTTCGCAAAGCGGCACAAACAACTGCCGATATCATTTTAGCTGATGCCGACCCGCTTGCCTATAACGTTTTTGTGCATTATTTTACCGAATTGTACTGGAAAGCAAATTCATTGGATAAATACGAAATGTTACGGTTATTGGATCCAAAAGAGAATGATCTGCGGGAATGCAGCATTTATTTCCGCACAGCAGCAGCACGGTTTAAACTCATTGATGATTCCAAGATTAAGACGATATTCGTTCGTTACGGAGAAGGCGATAAATTAATTGATTTGCTAAAAGCAAGAGGCCCTGATCGCCAAATACTAAGACAACTACAGCGCTACACGGTTAACGTTTATAACGATTCTTTTTCTCAAATGTTCAATCAGGGAGCGGTGGAAGAAGTTTATTCCGGTATTTTTGCGCTGGTTTCCGACAGCGAGTATTCAGATAGAATTGGGCTTACAATTGACGTCGAATTTGAACCGGAAAGTTATATTCAATAGGAAGGAGCTGATTTAATTTGCGGGATTGGTGTTTGGAAGTTTGGGGGGACTACGCCTGCTTTACCCGGCCGGAAATGAAGGTTGAACGTGTCAGCTACGACGTTATGACACCTTCGGCGGCGCGGGCAATATTCGAGTCGATCTTATGGAAACCTGCGATTCGTTGGAATATTACCAGAATCGAAGTGTTAAACAAGATCAAATGGATTTCGGTCAGGCGTAATGAAGTGGGTAAAACGTTTCCTGCTCCGACCGCCAAACAGATGGAAGGAGTGCTGGGAGCTCCCATGGGGATATTCATTGAAGATGAACGCCAACAACGGGCTGGACTGTTTCTTCGGGATGTGAAATACCGCATTCATGGATACTTTGATTTTATTCCGCCGGAGGAAAGAAAATCAAACCGGTCAATTCTGTCGGAAGTATGGGCAGATCAGCAGGAGGAAACCGAGTTTATAAGGAAGGATGAAACGGCGGCCAAGTACGCGGCTATGTTCGAACGCCGTGCAAAAAAAGGACAGTGCTTTAACCGGCCTTATCTTGGCTGTCGAGAATTTGCCTGCGATTTCAGATTAATCGATCCGTTAGCGGAACCGGCTGATACGATCAATGAGACGAGAGATCTTGGCTATATGCTGTATGATATGGACTTTTCGGCGGATATAAACAATCCCAAGCCTTTGTTCTTCAGGGCTGGGATTGAACATGGTGTCATCAATACGGACCGAAGGGAGGTGGAGGTTAGGGGATGATATTACAGGCTTTAAATGAGTATTATGACCGCAAAGTATCTGACGGTTCATTGCCGAGAGAAGGCTGGATATCCGGTGGTATTGATTTTCTTTTGAACCTAGATTCCTCTGGAAACATTTTGGGTATTGATGATATGCGGGAATTCAAAGAAAAAAAGAGAATATCTCACCCTATAGATCTACCAAGTATAGGAAAGCAATCCTTGAAACACACCAACAGCGGTAAGGATGCCAATTTGTTATGGGACAATGCCGCTTTTGTGTTTGGACTCGGAAAAAACGGAGAAGCTCGCATTCAAAGCATGATTGACGCGATTGATGATTGGATCGGCGGGACAAATGACACCGGAGTACTGGCGGTGCGGCAATTCCTTGAAAAAGGATTGAATGATCGTAGCCATTTCGATGATGCATTAAATCACGATGAATATGGAGAACTGTTCAAAGAAGGTAATGCAAAAATAAGCTTCCGCGTCCAAGAGACAGGTTATAACGTTGTGTTTGATTCTTCGACGGTTAAAAGCGCCCTGGAGAATTCCGGCAATAGAGAAAATGAAAACACTGTATATGGTACATGTCTGGTCAGCGGAGATGAGAATATACCTATCGAAATGACTCATCCGGTTACCAAGGGTGTATGGGGGGCACAATCTTCCGGAGCCTGTATAGTCAGTTTTAACAAGAGTGCGTTCAATTCTTACGGGAAAAGCCAAAGTCTGAACGCGCCGGTTAGCAAGACAGTGGTTTCACAATATGGAAAAGCGTTAAATGCATTGCTTGACTCGCCCAAGCAATGCATACATGTAGGAGATACCTCAATCGTATTCTGGTCGGAGAAGGAATCTTCATTCGAAAATGATTTTTCATTTTATTTTAAGGAACCGGAAAAGGACAACCCGGATGTAGGGGTGGCAAAGATAAAGGGATTGTATGAATCCTTACACTCTGGTGCATTTGTTGAAGAGGAAGGGAGTAATCGTTTCTATATTCTCGGTCTTGCACCCAATGCCGCACGCATTTCGATCCGTTTCTGGCAAGTTGGAACCGTGGCGGAGTTTGCTATACGTATTAAACAGTATTTTGATGACTTTGCAATAATGAAGCCTCCAAAGGAGCCGGAGTTTTATTCTATCTGGCGTATTCTGGTGAATATAGCCACCCAGGATAAAAGTGAGAATATTCCTCCTAATATTGCCGGTGATTTTATACGAGCCATCCTGGAAGGCACTCCCTATCCGGCTACGTTATTCCAGGCTTGTTTGCGCAGAATTCACAGTGATACGGAAAACCGTGTTAAACCAGTCAGGGCAGCTTTGATAAAGGCGTACTTAAACCGTTTTTATGCTAATTCAAATAATGAGGGGGTAAAGAAGGAATTGGATAAGAATAGTACATCAATCGGTTACCAGTTAGGAAGACTGTTCGCTGTACTGGAGAAAATTCAGGAAGAGGCTAATCCGGGTATAAACGCTACTATAAGAGAGAGATTTTACGGTGCAGCTTGCGCTACCCCGGTAACTGTATTTACCAATTTGTTAAGGCTTAAGAATCATCATCTGGCTAAAATGGATAATCGGGGAAGAGTAGTCAACTTTGAACAATTACTGGGAGAAATTATGTCGCATCTGACTGATTTCCCAGCCCATCTGGATCTGCACGAACAGGGCCTGTTTGCCATTGGTTATTACCACCAGCGGCAAGACTTTTTCACATCCAAGAAGGATGCCGCCAACGATAATAATTAGATTTGAAGGGGGAATTTGCAAAATGAGTAATGGAAATGACATTCAAAACCGCTACGATTTTATTATGTATTTTGATATTAAGGACGGAAATCCAAACGGTGATCCGGATGCGGGCAACTTACCCCGCGTTGATGCGGAATCAGGTCATGGGTTAGTAACGGATGTTTGTTTAAAAAGAAAAGTGAGAAATTACATTACTTTAAAGAATGAAGAAGTGCCTCCGTATGCGATTTTCGTTAAAGAAAAGGCGATATTGAACAATACCATTGAGCAGGCTTATATTAACTTGGGTATCGATTTGAACTCCTCACCGGCCAATACCGGCGACGGTGCAAAGCGCAATAAAGCCGGTCAAGGTCAGGGCGGCGAGGTCGATCGGGCAAGACAATTCATGTGCCAAAACTTTTTTGATATCAGAACCTTCGGAGCGGTATTGTCAACCGGAGCCAATGCAGGACAGGTACGTGGACCGGTTCAGTTTACCTTTGGAAGATCAGTGGACCCTGTTGTAGCATTGGAGCACAGTATCACCCGTATGGCTGTAGCTACCAAAGCCGAAGCGGAAAAACAAGGCGGAGATAATCGTACCATTGGTAGAAAATTCACCATTCCCTACGGGCTGTATCGCGCTCATGGTTTCGTGTCAGCGCCGCTTGCCAACCAAACTGGATTCTCAACTGAAGACTTGGAGTTGCTGTGGGAAGCTCTGCAAAATATGTTTGAGCATGACCGCTCAGCCGCCCGAGGTTTAATGGGAACAAGAAAGCTGATTGTGTTCGAGCATGAGTCTAAAATGGGTAATGCTCCGGTACAGAAATTATTTGATGCAGTTACCGCTCAAAAGAGGGATAATAGCAGACCAGCACGAGAATTTGGCGATTACACAATTTCAATTGATTATAATGCGATTCCGCAAGGTGTTAATGTTCTTGAATTGCTGTAATAATTATCCCGAAGACGAACTCTTAGCTCTCTCTGGCCTTCAGCATATCGCTTTTTGTGAACGGCAGTGGGCGCTGATCCATATTGAGCAGCAATGGGATGAGAACTTGAGGACAGCCGAGGGTCGGGTCATGCATGACAAAGTGCATGATTCGGAATACAAATCCTATAAGCCAGGGGTTATTGTTGTTCGCGGCATGATGCTCCAGTCCTTCAGCTTGGGAATATATGGCGTTGCTGATATTGTGGAATTCATCAGGCAGGAAGACGACAGCGGGATTCGTTTGCCTAAAAAAGAAGGACTATATTTACCCAGACCGGTCGAGTATAAACGCGGCAAAAGCAAAAAAGGGGATTATGATCGTATTCAACTATGTGCCCAGGCTATTTGTCTGGAAGAAATGTTGCAATGCAATATCAAAGAAGCCGATTTGTATTACGGAGAGACACGCCGCCGGGAAACTGTAAAACTGGATGACGAATTGCGGGACGAAGTCAGGAGATTGTCAGAACACATGCACAGGTTATATAGCGAAGGGGTCACCCCAAAACCGGACATGAAGCTGAGTGTTTGCAAAACATGCTCAATGCTTGATGTCTGCATGCCGAAGATGCGATTAAAAACAAGTGTAAAAAACTATTGGGATGAATTGTTGGAAGAGTTGTCACCGAAAGAAAATGAGGTGAGTAATTGAGGCGGTTGTTAAACACATTATATGTGACCACACCAGATTCATATTTAGCGCGTGAAGGGGAAAATATAATTATTCGCCTGGAAGAGGAGACGATTTTCCGCGTTCCTTCACATAACATTGAGGCAATTGTATATTTTGGATATCCGGGAGCAAGCCCGTCTGTTCTGGGGCTTTGTGCGGAGAAGGGCATAACTGTAAGCTTTTTAACTCCAAATGGCAAATTTTTAGCTCGTGTTGAAGGGCCTCAGAGCGGAAATGTTTTATTAAGGCGCCGGCAATACCGTATGGCAGATGAAGAAAATAAAAAGCCTGTACTGGCTAAATATTTTATAGCAGCAAAAATATTAAACAGCAGGGCAGTTTTACAAAGAGGCAGACGGGATCATCCGGAAAAAGTCGGAACTGGTATAGAATACAACATTGCTCTCATGGGGAACTCAGCTAAAAATGTTTTTGAAAGTAAAAGTCTTGATGATATTCGTGGTATAGAAGGAGAATCAGCACAAAGATATTTTTCGGAGCTTGATAATTTAATCCTTGAGCAAAAGGAAGACTTCTTTATGACTAGCAGAAGCAGACGTCCGCCTTTAGACAATCTTAATGTGTTGCTTTCATTTTTCTATACTCTCCTTGTTCATGAATGCAGAGCAGCTTTAGAAAGTGTAGGGCTTGATCCTGCAGTTGGATTTCTGCACAGAGACAGGCCGGGACGGCCAAGTTTGGCGCTTGACTTGATGGAAGAACTGCGTCCGTATTTGGGCGATAGGATGGCTCTGTCATTGATTAACAGGAAACAAATATGCAAGAATGATTTTATTACCATGGAAAATGGTGCCGTATACTTAAAAACGGACTCCAGAAAGGAAATTCTTGCAGCTTGGCAAAAGCGCAAACAGGAAGAAATTGTTCATCCATATTTGGACGAAAAGATTCCGGTTGGCTTATTGCCGTATACACAGGCCCTGCTGCTGGCAAGATATTTGCGTGGCGATCTGGATGCCTATCCGGCTTTTGTATTGAAATAGGGGGACAAAATATGATGGTCTTAATAACTTATGATGTAAATACCGTTGATAAAGACGGGCAGAAGAGATTACGGAGAGTTGCTAAAAAATGCGTTGATTACGGGCAAAGGGTTCAAAACTCAGTATTTGAATGCTTATTGGAACCTGCTCAATTCGTGAAACTCAGAAATGAGTTGGAAGCAATAATAGATTTCAACAAAGATAGCCTGCGTTATTATATGCTTGGAGCTAATTGGAAACGAAGAGTTGAACACGTTGGCGCAAAAGAAAGCTATGATCCTGAAGGAATAATAATATTGTAGTGCGCGAACCTGAAATGGTAAGAAATCTACTGAGATGTTCGCGAACTTGGTGTGCCAGGTTGTTGATCTTATATTCGCTGGATTATTGATATTAATCAGTAGATTTAATGTGTAGGTTCGCGATATTTATGTAGTTAGGCCCGGATACAACTGGGTTTAAAGGGATACCGTCGCACCCAGTGCGGGTACGTGGATTGAAACTGGCAGTTTAAAGCCGAAGCCAGCACGCCGGGAGTAGTCGCACCCAGTGCGGGTACGTGGATTGAAACATAACCAGGTTGACCTATACGGACGGAGTGCTGACGTCGCACCCAGTGCGGGTACGTGGATTGAAACCATGCAACACTTTTACTAGAAGCTGAAGTCCCGCTAGTCGCACCCAGTGCGGGTACGTGGATTGAAACCTGAGCAGCAACTACTTTGCATGCCGCCGGTGCGGTCGCACCCAGTGCGGGTACGTGGATTGAAACAAGATCCTCCTCGCCCAGGCGCTCTAATTGTGCAGTCGCACCCAGTGCGGGTACGTGGATTGAAACAGTTTCGGTTTTAAGTTCATACCATACGCCTTTTTGGTCGCACCCAGTGCGGGTACGTGGATTGAAACATGGCCTGGTAGGCATAGCTTTGCTGCATAGTTAAGTCGCACCCAGTGCGGGTACGTGGATTGAAACTTACAATCCAGATCCACCATCTGACGGCTTCACTGTCGCACCCAGTGCGGGTACGTGGATTGAAACATGGCTGGCCGAACCCTGGGAGAATACCGAAGTCGTCGCACCCAGTGCGGGTACGTGGATTGAAACAGTAGTTGATTCTTCCGGCAATGGCTATGGCATTAGGTCGCACCCAGTGCGGGTGCGTGGATTGAAACTTATATCCACCGCAGTTGTTGAGGCTTCAATGTAGGTCGCACCCAGTGCGGGTGCGTGGATTGAAACATATTCATGCCGGGCTTTTTCAATGTAATATTTGTCGCACCCAGTGCGGGTGCGTGGATTGAAACGGAAGGCCGACGTTTATAAAATTGACGAATACAAGTCGCACCCAGTGCGGGTGCGTGGATTGAAACTAAAAAAACGAAAAAGGCTACGCAGGCGGATATTGTCGCACCCAGTGCGGGTGCGTGGATTGAAACTTTGACCTGTTGACTGATAGTAATAATCTTTGTAGTCGCACCCAGTGCGGGTGCGTGGATTGAAACCAGATGGCAACAAGGAAGTTGAAGTGACCAGCTGGGTCGCACCCAGTGCGGGTGCGTGGATTGAAACACTCCTATTGATTTGACCCAGAAGAAACTATCCGGTCGCACCCAGTGCGGGTGCGTGGATTGAAACCCTAAAGCAATCATGTCCCCGCATCCCACAGCCAGTCGCACCCAGTGCGGGTGCGTGGATTGAAACATGCAAAAAGCCGGCGATAAGGTGACAGAGGAAAAGGTCGCACCCAGTGCGGGTGCGTGGAT
>CAZRMB010000064.1:8068-10455 GCA_964600925.1 uncultured Syntrophomonas sp. | reverse complement strand
CAGTCATTGCTGGATGATTTGCACAAGCTCTCCCAGATGCAAAATGCAGCCATCATCGGGCAGGCCGATGTAAAGCCGTCCGGAATGGTCCTGATAGAAACCGAATTGGGTGCAGAGCGTATCCTGGCAATTTTGGAAGGCGAACATGTGCCCCGCATCTGCTGAAAAATTTTACAGCGGTCCGAAAAGATGTGTATACTGATATAAAAAAGTGACGAGGTTACGGGAATGAACAAAAAAATTGCTTTCCAACTTCTGCTGATTCCCTTTTTTATAGCTTTCTTTATTTCCCTGGCAAGCTCGCTGCCGGTTCAGGCGGCCAGCAGCGCGGGAGGCCCTACTGCTTATATCATTCTGATCGACAAACTTTCCATCAATGACATCGACCCGGAGACAACGCCGGAAATATATCAACTCACTCAGCAGGGGGCTATTGGCCTGGCAAGTAACAGAACCCTGCGGGGACATAATACAATCGACTGCAGCCTGACGCTGGGGGCAGGCAATCTTGCTCGGGGTTACCTTAACGGTTTGCTGGGTTTCAATCGCGACGAAATCGTGCCTGAACGGAATAAACCCGCCGGGCATCTGTATCAGAATCTTACCAACATAGACGCAGCAGAAAACGCATTGCTGATGGTAAATTACCCGGAAATACAGTTGGGGATGATCGAAGAAAGTGTCAATACCGTTCCCGGAGCATTAGGGGAAATTTTACGTGTCAATGATCTCAAGGTCTGTGTATTGGGTAACGGCGACATAGGAACGGAAAAAATGCGTGCCGGTATTGCGGTGGGGATGGATGCACGCGGACAGGTCCCGATGGGAGATGTAGGCCCGACTGTCAACAGTTTGTCTCCGGAAAGCTATCTAAATCAAAAAACCAATTATGAATATATTTCGCAGCAAATAGAAAAATACCGTTCCCAGGCAGATCTGATCATCGTTGATCTGTCCGATTTATCACGTCTGCAGGAGGCCGACACCGCAATGCCCGAGATTTCAAAGCGGGAAAGGAAGCTTCTGCTGGGAAAAATCGATGATATCGTAACCCAAATAAGACAGCAAACAGATCCTCAGAAAGATCTGTTGTTGCTGGCTGGAATCTCGCCTTCTGCTGAGGCGATTGAACAAAAGGACAATTTTACACCGGTATTGGCATATGGCAAAGGATTTTCAGCGGGAATTCTGACTTCGGCTACCAGCCGGAGGGATTACATTGTGGCCAATACGGATGTTGCTCCTACAGTTTTGAAGTATTTTAACCTGAAAGATACCCAGCGGGTTATGATCGGACGGGCAATGACCTCCAAGTCCGGGGGTGAGGCAGACAACCTTGCCCAAACCGTTAAACTGGCTGCTGACGCAAGCACTGCCAACCGTCTGCGTCCGCTGGTAATAAAGGGATACGTGCTTTTACAGATCATTATTATCTTGCTGGCCTTGATCGTTATCTTTTGGATCAAAAAGGGCAAGCAATTAATCAAACCGATGATTATTTCCCTGGTCACCATCCCCCTGGTTTTATTGCCGTTGAATAAAATATCCCTGCCTGGTGACTGGGCCTATGTGGTCGCAACGATTGCGCTGACCATTGGGCTGACCAGCGTGATAATGTACTTTTCCAAGGGCAGTGCCTATAAGAGTTTTGTGGCAGTTAGCTTGATTACGATATTTATGATTAATCTTGATATCATCCTGGGAGCCCCCATGATAAAGAGTTCACTGCTCGGGTATGATCCCATGACCGGTGCCAGATATTATGGAATTGGCAATGAATACATGGGGATTTTGATTGGCAGCAGTATCGCGGTAACTACTGCCTTGTTTGAAAAATATGAAAAACGCTGGTTTTTGGCTGTAATTGCGGTGTTTTTTGCTTCCCAATGTTATCTTATTGCCGGGCCAACCCTGGGGGCTAATTCTGACGGATTACTGACTGCACCTATCGCTTTTCTGGTTACGTTCCTGCTGTTGCGGAAGGCAAAAATAAATATCCGGACAATCGCCGCTCTTTTTGGGGTCGTTTTTGCGGTGGCAGCCGGGGGAACGTTGTATGATATGCAGCGTCCGGTGGAACTGCAAACCCATATCGGCAGAGCCGCCAATCAAATATTCGCCGGTGGCTGGCAGGAAGTCCTGCTGATTATAAAACGTAAATTGGGCATGAATATAAAATTGATCAGATATACGATTTGGAGTTATGTTTTTATGGTCATCCTCCTGGTGGTATCACTGCTGTTGGTGCGTCCGGTCGGAGCCATGCAGCAACTGCGTTTGCAGCATCCGTATATTTTTAAAGGTTTTATCGGCATAATAACCGCAGCAGTAGTCGCTTTGCTGGTCAATGACTCGGGAATCGTAGCTGCGTCGACCACCAGTATTTA
>CAZRMB010000064.1:1721-7968 GCA_964600925.1 uncultured Syntrophomonas sp. | reverse complement strand
AAAAAGTCATCATAGAGGATCTGGATCTCATGATTCTCATGGGATTTGCGCAACTTTTTACCGCGATCTTCGGCATAAATGGCTTCCATACGGACCGCTCTTTGTTCATTGCTGCGGGTTATGGGCTGACCGCCGCCGCCTATGCAACCTCCCGGACAGGCCATTATTTCAATAAAGTGATAGGGGGATTCCCCGGCAGCTACCTGATCCATGAGAGCCCGGGCATTGCTTAAAGTGTGTGCTGCCGCCACCTTTA
Source organism: uncultured Syntrophomonas sp. (assembly GCA_964600925.1). GTDB lineage: Bacteria > Bacillota > Syntrophomonadia > Syntrophomonadales > Syntrophomonadaceae > Syntrophomonas_B. Next base: position 7,712 of record CAZRMB010000064.1, on the reverse strand, counting down.
CAATGGTTCCATCCATGACAACCGTCGCTTCTTTTATACCTTCCATCCCTCTGACATCATTAAAATCAATCTTCTCCAGCACTCGCCCGGTCACTTTTTCAAAAACGGTTCGCAATGCTGCTTCCATTACCCCGCCGCTTGCGCCAAACAATACTGCCGATCCGGTATACTCACCCATCCAGGGATCAAACTGGCTGTCTTCCAGCATCAACGGATTTATACCAGTCATTTGCAGCAACCTTACAATTTCCCGGGTGGTCAGCACCATGTCCACATCGGAATAATCACTGTCTATCATTTCTGGACGTACGGCTTCATATTTTTTCGCAGTACATGGCATAATAGAGACCGAAAAGATCTTGTTAGGACTGATGCCCATTTTGTCAGCCCAATAAGTTTTCACCAACGCTCCAAACATTTGCTGGGGCGACTTGCAGGTAGAAAGATGGTCCAGATGACTCGGATAGAAAACCTCAGCGAATCGCACCCATGCAGGGCAGCAGGAGGTAAACATAGGCAAGGTCCCATGGTTGTTAATTCTCTCCAACAACTCCTGGCCTTCTTCCATAATCGTCAAATCGGCGGCGAAATTGGTATTCAATACATGATCGAATCCCAGCATCCTCAGCGCAGTGACCAGTTGCTCCATACGCAATTGATCACTGCGGGCGCCAAATGCCTCGGCAATTGCCAGGCGTACGGCCGGTGCGATCTGGGTTACGACAACTTTATCCGGATCAGCTGCCGCCGCTAAAAACTCATTGATTTGTTCACGTCCGGCGATTGCCCCCACCGGGCAGGCATGTATGCACTGACCGCACATGACACAGGGACTTTCGAACAGTTCCTGGCCAATGGAAGGGACCACCTGGGAGTCAAAGCCGCGATGCGCCAGACCCAGTGCATTTACTGACTGCTTGGAAGTGCAAAACTCAATGCAGCGTCCACAGAGGATGCACTTGTTGGGATCTCTCACGATGGAAGGACTGGAATAATCCAGGGGCAAATGAGCGTCCTCCTGCGGAAACCGATTAAAACGAATGTCATATTCCGAGGACAATTGCTGAAGTTCACAGCTGCCGCTGCGGACACAGTGCAAACAGTCCTGCGGGTGATGAGCCAGCATCAGCTCAAGAATGGTGCGCCGGGCTTCAAGCACCCTGGGGGTGGTGGTCTTAATGCTCATTCCCTCACTTACCGCCGTAGCACAAGCCGGCATGAGATTTTTCTGACCTTCCACTTCGACGACACAAATCCTGCAATTGGCTTTGATTTCCTGGTCAGGATGGTAGCACAGCGTCGGGATTTTGATACCTGCCGCCTGCGCCGCGTGCAAGATGGAAGTATCTTCAGGTACATTTATAGTTATGCCATTGATTTTGACATTAATATCAGACATTTCTTTCACTCCTCCCCAAATCTTTTGATAACCGTATTGCTGCAATATTTAAACGAATATCCAGGTCCAAGACCACTCTTAACCTCGATAAATAGCATTAAAAGTACATTTGGATATACACGTTCCACAACGAATACACTTATCTTCCTCAATAATATGCGGCTGTTTTCTTTCACCGATAATGGCATTTACCGGGCATACATTCTTGCACAGTGTACACCCCTTGCATTTATCTGCCTCGATCTTATAGGTTAACAAGTTGGTACAAACCCCTGCGGGACACCTTTTATCGTAAATATGGGCTTCATATTCGTCCCGGAAGTAACGTAAAGTTGCCAGTACCGGGTTGGGTGCAGATTGACCCAGACCACACAATGAGGTATCCTTGACTACCCGGCACAGGCTTTCCAAAGTATCAAGATCCGCCGGTGTGCCCTTGCCGTCACAGATTTTTTCCAGGATCTGCAGCATGCGCATGGTGCCTTCACGGCAGGGGGCACATTTGCCGCAGGATTCTTCCTGGGTAAAGTGCAGGAAGTATCTGGCCACATCCACCATGCAGGTGTCTTCATCCATAACCACCAGACCGCCTGAACCCATCATGGCTCCCAACTGCAGGAGGGAATCATAATCAACCGGCGTATCCAGCAGACTTTCCGGAATACAGCCGCCGGACGGTCCACCGATCTGCACTGCTTTATAATGCTTCCCTTTCTGGATCCCGCCTCCCACATTAAAAACGATATCCCGCAGGGAGACACCTATGGGGACTTCCGCCAGTCCGGTCCGGTTGATCTTGCCGGTCAGTGCAAACACTTTCGAGCCCTTGCTGTTTTCCGTGCCCATGGCGGCAAACCACTCCGCTCCCTGGCGGATGATCCCGGCAACGTTGGCATAGGTCTCTACGTTATTTATGTTGGTTGGTTTGCCCCATAATCCTGACTGGGCCGGATAAGGAGGTCTTACTCTGGGCATGCCGCGTTTGCCTTCAATAGAATGCATCAGCGCAGTTTCCTCACCGCACACAAAAGCTCCGGCTCCGGCAGCAATTTGTATTTTAAAACTGAAGCCGCTGCCCAGGATATTGTTACCCAGAATACCCATGTTTTCAGCATCACGAATGGCTTTTTTCAGTCTTTTAATAGCCAGCGGATATTCGGCACGAACGTATATATAGCCTTCATCAGCGCCGATGGCATAGCCGCAAATGGCCATACCTTCAAGCAGTGCGTGGGGATCACCTTCCAGTACGCTGCGATCCATGAAAGCACCGGGGTCACCTTCGTCTGCATTACAGATTACATATTTTTTATCGCCGGGAGAATTATAGGCTGCCTCCCATTTGCGGCCGGTGGGGAATCCGCCGCCGCCCCGTCCTCTTAAACCGGATTTGCTGATCTCCTGAATTACCTCGAAGGGAGTCATTGACGATAAAACTTTTTCCAGCGCTTCATAGCCGTTAAAAGCAATATAATGAACAATCTGATCTGGGTCAATGATTCCGCAGTGCCCCAGAACATTTTTGATCTGCCCTTGATAAAAGGGCGTATCCTCTAACCGGACAATGTTGGCAGCAGCTTCATAACCTCTGGAGTCCTGAGCCACAATGAATTCCGGAGAGGGTTTTCCCTCAGACAGGTGTTTTTTTATAACATCAACGGCAGCTTTTGGATTCAGATTGCCGTAGATAAATCGAGGCTGACCCGGCATATGAACTTCCATCAGTGGTTCCGCGTAACACATTCCGATGCATCCGGTCGACATCATTTCAATTTCCTGTCCCTGGCTGTCAATATAGCTGCTGACCGCATCCCATATCTTTTCTCCGCCGGCTGCAATTCCGCAGGTACCTAAACCGATAACAACCTTGATATGGTTTTTTGATTCTTCGAATGCGTTTTGAAATTGATCGCGCATGTCATTTAAGCTATGCATTTTTCTTCGCCATCCTTTTCCTGATAACGTGCCAGAATTTCCGGAACATCATCAGGGCTTACTCTTCCATAAGCATCTTCATTGATCATAATTACCGGAGCCATCCCGCAGGCACCCAAGCAGGCCACGGGCTCGACTGTAAACTGCAAATCATCAGTAGTCAAATTCCCGGCAGACAGGCCTAAGGTTTTATTGATCGATTCCAGAATTTTGCCGCCGCCCTGTACATGACAGGCAGTCCCGGTGCAAACGCGGATAATATTTTTTCCCCGTACCTGCAGATGAAATTGACCATAAAATGTTGCTACCCCGTAGATTTCACTGGAAGGTACCTTCAGTGCTACGGCAATGGTTTTAATAGCGTCTTCCGGGATATACCCAAATATTTCCTGGGTTTCCTGCAGGACCGGAATGATTTTACCGGTTGTATCACGGTATTTGTCGAGCATTTTATCAAACACCACGTAACGCATATCCTGTACATTTTCGCTGCAATTACACATAAGCTGTTCCTTCTTTCACAAGTGAATTTAAAAATCCGTTTAAAATAAGTTTGCGAACTCAAATTTACAGAAAGTATCTGCCGTCGGGCTGGTTGTTGTTCACAAGTTTAAAATTGCAAAAGTTCATTTAATTCAGCAAAGGCACTTTCGATTTCGTTATCCGGGAACATTTTTCCCAAGGTTGTGTATGTTTCTGCAATCTGCTTTTTGACTTCGGCTGTCATTTTTTCAACACTTAATTCTTTGGTCAAGAAGCGTGAGGAAGTCTCGTCCAATGACTGGAGAAAACGACTCACGATCCTGTTAAAGAAGGGCTGGATCTGTTTGACCATTTCTTTGGTTACCGGTTCTTCCATAATGGGGCCGCCTTGTTCGTAGAATTTGTTCAACTGAATATTTAATTTATAGGCAGCCAGTTTTTCAATTTTTGATTTGATGATAAGCTGCTGTGCGCCTTGGTCGATCAAATATGCTTTGTCATTCATTAGTTCTGCGATTTCCAGATACTTGGCTCTGATACAATATTGCAGACTTATTCCCAGGTTATATACGTCATTTACCGATTGAGGACAGGGAAGCGAGCTTGCCATCTCGTATGCAGCTTTTGTGTGGTAGTTGATTTTTATTTCTTGTGCAGTTCTCATTTCTCGTCAGCCTTCTTTCTCTCTATTTTATATGTGAAATTAGTAACAATATCATTTGCTTTTTAGTGTTGCAAGTTACATGCCAAAATATATAAATGAACGCTGCGTAAAGAGGTTGCGGATGTGCTTACACAATAGATATGCTTAGAATACAGCAGTATTTAAGCGCTATTATAATTCAAAAATTTTCTTGTCAAAGGAGAGCATGGCACGATGAGCAGAGTGAAAAAATAATTACTGTGTAACGATGGTGTAACTTTAGTGTTTGAAGTTTGTGATTAAAGTTACAAAATAATGACAGGATGCGCACAATTTAACCCGAATAAAGGATTAATCGTTTTTTGTGTCGAACTTTCTAATAAAATTTAAAACTGCTCCGAGCTTATAAGCCCAAAGTATTTACAAAGGTTTATAAGACGTTAGGGTATATCGGGAAACTGATGTGCCTCCCATTGTGGAAAGGAGAAGCATATGTTATGCCATATAAATGGCGGGCTGCTTCTTGCAGGTCGTTTTTTTTTAGATTGTTTTGATAGGAAGAAGAGTTTATTTTTTACTGGAGGGTTAACATGATGAAAAAATTGAACAAGACGGTCATACTCGGGCTGATAGTTACTTTGCTGTTAACATTTTGCGGTCTGGCGCAAGCGCAGCCTTCCGATATTCAGGGACATTGGGCGGAGTCGCAGATCAATGCCTGGGTGGATAAAGGCCTGGCGCAGGGATACCCGGATGGCAGTTTCAAACCGGATAATACCATCAGTCGGGCTGAATTTATTAGTCTGACCAATCATGCATTTGATTTTACTGAAACAGCGAGCAGCAGTTTTTCTGATGTTGCCGCGAATGACTGGTTTGCAGATGAAATAGGCAAATCGCAGGCTGCCGGGTATATAACTGGTTACCAGGATGGAACCATGCGTCCCAATCAGGTTATCAGCCGTCAGGAAGTTGCTACTATTTTAGCGAAAATTACCAAACTGGATACTGCTACGAACCATGCAACGTTAGACAGTTTTAAAGATGCCAGTGATATCCCGGCATGGAGCCAGGGGGCAATCGTTGCAGTTGTTGCCAAAGATTTAATGCATGGTTATCCTGATCAGACATTCCGAGCTCCAAAAAGTATTTCGAGAGCCGAAGCAATTATATCCCTCAATAACCTTATCAGTGCCAATATCGTACCAACCCAGGCAGCGAAAGATTATGACCGGGCAGGTGTTTTTGGACCGGCATCCGGGATGGAAACGATAAATGGTAACGTAATCATCAGTGTTGCTGGTGTCACTTTGCAGAACTGCAATATTACAGGCAGTTTGACGCTGGCGCAGGGAGTTGGCGAAGGCAATGTTTCCCTTAAGAATGTAACCGTGCTGGGAACGACTTATATAAATGGTGGCGGGGCTAACAGTGTCACCCTGGAAAACTGTACATTACCCAGTGTAACGATCACGAAAGCTGGCGTAAGAGTAGTTGCCTCCGGCAGTACTTCGGTCAGCCTGATAAAACT
>CAZRMB010000064.1:0-1621 GCA_964600925.1 uncultured Syntrophomonas sp. | reverse complement strand
GATAGAAAATCCCAATAATTATTCGTATAGCAGCAATAATACAAGTGGCGGTTCGGGCAACGGCAGCGGAACAGGTACTGGCGATGGCGGGGGAGTTGCGCCTTTGAACCTGGTTAGTTCCGATCCAGAGAACGGCGAAACCGGTGTGAGCCGAAATATTACTATAAAGCTTACTTTTGACCGGGGTGTTGTCAGGGATCACTGGGATACCAACCAAAATTGCTTTACTTTGGAAGATAAAAACGGCCAGGAAGTAGATATTACTGTAACCAGAGCTGACAATTTTGAGGATGATACGGAAAAGCGTAATATTTATGTTAACCCTGATTCAGCTTTGACCGCTGGTATGAGGTATATCCTTACAATTTCCGCCAACCTGCAGGCCAACAACGACAACGCCCTGGGAACAGATGAAACCATTTCCTTCACGGTAGTTCCGGCCCCGTCCGGCGGAGGAGGCTCAGGCACTCCTGCCGCGCCGACATTTACCAGTTCGGAAGTTACCAGTACAGGAGACATCAGTATTACTTTTAATAAAGCCATGGAGGATGCTACAGCTTTAATCGGCAAAGAAGGTCAGTTTACAGTACAAGTTGATGGCGTCGATGATGCAGTAACCGGCATATCACTGTCCGATTCCGCCAAAATAAAGTTGATCCTTACCACCAAAATAACCGCCGGTCAGGTTGTGACCGTCGCCTATGCCAAAAATGTGGACACAGCTAAACAGGTGAATGCAGCTGACGGAGGCATACTGGAAAGTTTTGCCGCCCAGAACGTTACCAACAACCTGGTGCCTGTTGTTCCTGCTTTTGTAAGCTCGATAGTGACCGACACAGGAGACATCAGTATTACTTTTAGCAAAGCCATGGAAGACACGGCAGCTCTTGCCGGCAAGCAGGGTCAATTTGCAGTGCAGGTGGACGGGATTGATAATGCAGTTACCGAATTATCATTGACCGACGCAACCAAAATAAAGCTTGTTTTGACCACCAAAGTGACCCTCGGGCAGGTGGTGACCGTAGCTTATACCAAAGATGCTGATACCGCCAAACAGGTTAAAGCAGCTGATGGCAGCATATTAGAAGGCTTTACCCCCCGGATCGTGGCCAATGGAACGGTACCGGCCCCGACATTTGCAAGTTCGGAGATCACCAACAAGGGGGATGTGAGCGTTACATTCGACCTGAACATGGCTGACCCGGCCGGTAAGCATGCACAATTTAAGGTTACAATCGACAGTGTTGACAATGTTGTTACCGGCCTGGAAACAACCGGTACACCGAATAAAATAAAACTACTTTTGACTAACAAAATGACCAGCATCGGTTTGCATAATGTCACCGTTACTTATACCAAGGGAGCTGACGCGGCCAGCCAGATAATTTCCACCGAAGGCGGCATTTTGGAATCATTTACCCAGTCCTATACCCAGACTATTTTGGAATAATCTAATTATGCTAGTGTGAGGGAGAGATCGGATTGAATAGATACGGCAATCATAAAGAAAAGATGCTGCTGACGGTAATGATTGCGTTGCTGATGTGCTTCGTGATAGCCTGTTCCGTTCAGGCTGGTGAAGGGGACGGCAGCGGCGGTGGTTCGACAGTGCCGTTGGGCC
>CAZRMB010000063.1:0-10574 GCA_964600925.1 uncultured Syntrophomonas sp. | reverse complement strand
ACAATGAAAAAAGGTGGCATCAAAACTTTGACAGGAAGACGCCGAGTATGGTTTACTTCGACTCGCTGGCGCAGAAACAGGCTGCGGCATGAACATCAAACCCATGGCAGTTTTACACTTATAAATCCCTGTTCCCTGTCCGAAGAGTCCAGACCACCTCAAATATCCTAAATAAATTTTATAAAATACAAATCTATTTGTCTTGATCATAACTCATAAAATACAAATTTAGTGCGTTTATTTTTAATCTCGAAATAGTTGTGAAAAGGTGCGGATAGAATCTACAAAGGCTGAAAACGGTAAATTATAGAAAATGAAGATTACGGAACGAAAGGTAGTAATTACCGGGAAACACAAAAGCTCATGAGAAGATGCGTCTTATGTAAGCTCGCTTTTTTTCCAAATCTTTACTACTTGATCAATTATGCTCCGTATAAGGAAGGTCAACACTTAGCGCCTGCCCCGGTGTGGCCAACCATTGCCATAATTGTCTTTGACTTAGACGCTTTTGGCACAGGCGCAACAATCCCTCACCTAAGTCATTGCTTTCTACAACACTTAATCGCCCACTGCCGGTAATGGCTAACGGCACACTTGGATCAACTCCAGGGTGGCAAATAGTTACGCAGAAAGTGTCCTTATGACCATGTATCTCTGCTGCAGCAAGAACCTCTGTAGCTCCGTTATAACTAACGAGATTATTGCCATCGCGTGATTTTAGTTCAAAAATCAAAGGAGGGGAATCTTCAAGCTGAATAAGATAATCGGGTGCACCAATTTTCGTTTTATCGTCAATACGTTCGAATTTGATTCCCAGATAACCAAGTATTTTTTCAAAGATATCCTCAAATTTATCGCCACGACTTTCATAGAACTTGTCAATCAAACCAATTTCACGACATCCCTTTGCTCTGTTGCGATGCCTTTCGGCAGCTTGATTTCTTTGATCCGATTTCCAAGATCGGCATCTTTCTCTTAACCAATTTGCTTTTGCATGAGGTGAGGGCTTTATTTTAGCAAAAATTTGGCATCTTATCTGTGCAGCATCTGGAGTTCCTAACATTAATAACTCTGGCCGCGCTAAATTAAATTCTCGCAAGGCCAGAATTTCTTCACGACTGAGACGAAATGGTTCTCCTGGCTGATTTAGGGAGTTTATCCAAAGAACATCATCTGGCAATCCACACGAAACACGAAAACTTAATCGGTTAATTGACCTTGGGAGTTTTCTGAGTGTCATCAATAAATTTCCTTGCCCTCTTAGGATTTCTGGCCTTAAAGGCTCTGGAGTCCTTATGTCAGATGCAGCGGAAAGAATAGAAGATAGGCCTTGTAATGCCCAACTTAGGTTTCTATACATTTCTAACAACATACCTGCCCTCAGATTGGAATGAGTTCTCTCCTGTTCGGCTAATTTGACACCGTTAATCCAGTCAAGAGCTACTTGGGCAGCATTTGTAGAAATTGGGTCTGCAAACCAATTCGGCTCGATAAGGTCCTTAGAATATTGATTTGCATCATAAATATTATCTTGCAGAGGCCATGGAAGCAATCGAGATTGTTTTATTCCTCCAGTCGAATGGAACTCTGGTGTAGAAAAAGAAGCTGCGAATATTAAGTATGCGAAACGGTTGATAGATTTATCATTAATGGGCGATCCTAGTAGACCTGCTAGGACTTGTCCCTTGTGCGAAAAATAATTCAGCAGCATGACTGCGCTAGCCGGCCGAAAGCCAGAATGTGCAACGGCTTTCCCTACCGGTGTAGCCAATAATCTTCCATCAGCCATTTCCACAACCATACCTGTTTGGATGAGATGCTTTATAGCTTCATTGATACGGGTAGGCCAGCTATTGAAGCTTCTAGTATTATTATCTTCTTCACGAAGTCCACTAAAAGATGTACAAACTAATTCGGTTACATTTACTCGTGAATGACACAAGCCTGACGCAATTAATTGAAGACTAAGTTGATCAAATAATGCCGCATTAATGCGACACTCGATGGGGGGTAGCTCATCTAACTTCAAATAATGCCTATAATAGTGCGAATGTGCTGCTGATTCAGAAAAGAAAATTATTCTCCCACCTTTGTGGTTGGAGCCCATCCTACCAACACGTCCAGCCATGTTATGAAATTCTGATGGATCTATGGGATAGTAGGCCTTTGCATCGCCATCCCATCGTTGCCATCTGTGAAAAATTGCCGCGCCTAATGGGAAGTTGACTCCAGCAGCGAGGGTTGATGTTGCATACACAACATCAACTTGATTCTTGATCAAACGATCTTCAACTATTTTTCTTTCTTCTTCAGTAAGATCTGCGCTATGAATTGCAATTCGATATGCAAGTGCGTTTGAAAGAAATGAATTGGCTGTTGTTTCCGGAAGATGCCCAAAATCCAAAGGAAGCTGAGAGCCATCATTCTTTACGCAATAATCAAGGTCATTTGCAGCAAGATCGTAAACATCTTGCTTCCTCATACAGAACACAATCACTGGTAGGGGAGTTGGCTTTAGATTCTTTAGATATTTAACCACCTTATTTGTATTTGGCTGTATACCTTTTGGAAGAGCTATATGAGTTATTTTTTCAGGATTCGAGGTAGTAACGCTCTCAATACCTGACGTGCTCCAGTATTCATATTGAAGATCTTTTTCGCGAGTGGCTACTTGCACCAGTGAAACATTGAGCCAGTTCGACAAGTCACGGCCGTCTTTATTCTCAATAACAGCCGATAGTCCAACAAATTGACGCCATCCGGCATTCCTTAATAAGGTTAGAAGAACCTCGACACTTTGTCCTCTATATTTGTCTCCTATTAACTGGATTTCGTCACAGACAATTACGGTATTTGCCAAAGACGACGGCACACCAGAAGCAGATAGCATTGCAAGGTATTTTTCATAGGTTGCAACAAGCAGTTGAGACCTTACAGGATCGGCAGGATTCTCGCCTTTACCATCGACAATAGCATCGCCGGTTGCGAGGACGATTTTAGAAAGGTCATTGTTCAAGTAATCAGTTAGAAGTAACTCCTGAAAATCATCAAATTTTTGTTTTGCAAGCGCTCGATGGGTAACTAAATAGACGGTATTTGCGTTCGTCTCTATGCCGTTAGCAATCGCCCAAACAGCAATTTGTGTCTTACCTGTTGAGGTAGGTGACACAACTAATACGCTTTTTCCAGTTCCCAAACCAGCTTTAAGCGCAGCATGTTGGGCATCGGTAAGTGCTGGGGTGTCTCCCTCGACGTATACCAATGTTTTGATGATTTTATCAGACAGGCCATGGTTTGCTGGAAGCTCGAATTTCATTTTTTAATTCCGTTTATCTGTAATGGAGTAAGTTGCCTAATAATTGAGCTAAATAGTACGATGTTGATCCGTGGCGCGGTTTGCTGGGAACGCGAAGCGTCCCCGAAGAGCATTTATTTTTTATCATATTCTGCCCCGATAAAAGGCGTACTGAACGTCAAAACAGCACTGCTATGTTCGGTGGGAACAATCTTTTACTTCTTGCTCCCGCCTAACCATATAACATTCTTGACAAGTATTTTCTGAAATTTGCCGAATCATACTCTATCTGAGGTAGAATAAAAAGAAAAAAACAAAATAAATCATGAGCGAATTGTACATTTGATAATTACTGTTGAAACATATCTTGCCATAATGATTGCACATCAACTTAATTTCAGGAAGAACATCAAAAAATACCTTCATCGAATTTTTTTTTCAGCTGCTGCTAAATCCTGCGTTGTTCATCTACAACTGCTTGGTATATGGTAGTATCCTGGATTGATCATTACTGTTTGAAAGAAAGTAACACCCGACATAAGCGGCTATATGGCCCTTCTTTACCTGAACTCCCTCACTTTTTCCTTTAGGCACATCACTTCCTTGGGGCAATCCTGCCAATCGTGCTCCCAACAGATGATCAGATCACACTGCTTTGGATCGTGCTTGTGCAGCTTAAAAGAAGATGATTTGAATTCAAATTCTGCCCGGCAGCTATTCCAGGTTCCTTTGGCATTTCTTCGTCTCAGAAGGGCGTCCGGAAAGGCGCTTCTGATAGCTTCAATCATAAAGCCCAGGTCATGACAAAGGGCGGCGAACAAGAGTATTACACCTTGCTCGTTAATGGGTTCATAGACAATACCGCGAACCCCAAGAATGCCACCGGTTTCGTGTACCTGAATATTCTCAATCCTGTTGAAACCCTCTGTAGGTGAAAGATCCTCTTCTGGCATCAATTCATCTACGCCCAATAAAGCCGCCAGACCTTCGTCTGGATCTTTTTTTGTCTTGCTGAATTCTTTCACACGGTCTTTACCGATGTCTGTAATCTTCCAAACCCCCCGCTCGGATCCGTCCAACTGCCTCTTTCGTTTCAAATACTCCCTCGCCCAAGCAGTTTTGTTCTTCCACTTGATAGCGTTACTCTTGTATTTTTCATACTCTTCCGGAAAGTCCGTGGGGTTTAGTCCCATTGTCTTTTCCACTTCAGGATATATTTCTGCTGGCTTTGCCTGCCCACCGAACTTTATGAGTGCCTTGAGCAATGGTATTTCGAACTCCATGAAGTTTAGACTCATTCTATCTTTCCTTTTTCACTACTGCTTATCTAGAGCTGGCTTTATTGGCGATTGGCTACAGTTTTGGGCCTGAACACGCAACGCATCCTTCACTATTTCCGCAACCGTGTCCTTACTGATGCCACGTTTTTTACAGTATCTTGACTGAAGCCACTCAGATAGTGTCTTTGTGCCTTTGCTTGAATTGCATGCTATGCAACATCGCACAATATTCTCACGAGTGACAATCTTTGCGTCGTTGACGATGTGTTCCCAGGTTGCGACAGCCTTTCGGGAGCCGCTTGGAGGCGTCTGCTCGATCATTTGGATACCGCAGTAGACACAGGTTTTGTCTCGCTCTTTTACTTCTCTTTCGAGCCAGTCTGGTATACCCCAGTGGTTCATCCACCCTCCGATTGGCTTCATTTAACGGTTGGCAATTTATCGAAGCCACACACAGTATGGTTTCGTAAGTCTCGCTACTGTGACAATTCCACGATAGCGCGATTTCATTCTTTCGGGATGTGGCGTCATGTCCTTTCGGATTGCGCAGACCGTAGAACAACCAAGTATGAATTTCAAAGGCTTCTGTGTTTCAGAGAAGTCTCCGTAGCCCCACAAATCCAGTGTTCCATTGACTGTAGTCATCATCATGTCGAACACAAGGGCCGCTGCACTGGTGTCTATCTTCCCAGCGACGGGGCTAATACCTTCGGGAAGTTGACACCACACCCGTCCATCCGCGGAATACTCTCTGGCTGGGTCCTCTCTTGTAGTCGGACGAGCGCCACCTCTAGTCGCTGGCTCAACAAATATCGTATATGTAGGTATTGTCTTACATAGTTCCTGTACTTGTGCGGGTCGTGCTTTTGGCGATTTCATGAGCCAGAAAGTCTTTGCTGTTCGCGCAATATCGATCGCTTTTCTGAGGAATATCGCTTCAACGCCTTCGCCAGCATGCTCTCCCATCACGCTTATTATGCAATGTGAGCATTTTAGTGCCTCTTCGAGTAATGTCATATCATTATTTTTATCGCTAACGCAAGTGTCACCGGGAGGCTAGAGCCGTTTTCTCGCCAAACTAGTGCATGCACTTGTTAGCCGTTTTACCTATTCTGCATTCACCATCTGTTGTTAGATTGCACCCTTTGGAATGAGTGCAAGAAAAAATGATACAGCACCATTGACACCCGGTTCATAGGGGTGAATTCGTTTTGGAGCCAATAAATTCATATAGGCAGCATAGCGCCACTGGTCACCTTTTCTTTGGTAGAGCTTGTAACGAATACCGTCGGAAACAATAAATCGTTCACACGTGGGATATGTCTGCGCGTAACTGATAGCCTGGTTGGGAGCATACCGAAGACCATCCCATAGGCGCTTAGATTCTATAATAACTAGAGGCTTACTATTCTCGGAGTATGGTGTGTCAAAAAGTGCAACATCAATGTTGTGCCATTCAATTTTTATCTTTTGTTCTGCCCATCCTAATGAAGTAAGTAGGGGTGCAATTAGGAATGTTCGTATTTCATGCTCGCCAACATCTGATCCATGCGAACTGTACCACTTCGCCACTCGTCTAAGACGCCAGATAGTGTTTGCAATGAGTTCGGCGTTTTGCCCAGGCAAACCCTCGATCATTAACGAATCTATTAGTTGATCGACGCTTATTTCTTCTGGCTCTGGCGGGATAGCGTTAGAGATAACCTGCTGTCCATTTACCCAGACTTGGTTTGCCTCATTAATCGCTCGTTGATTATTGACGCGGATAAGGGTGCCCCGTCGGAGACCACTTATGATGGACTGCGAAGTCGGTGTCTTCCAGTTGATTTTTCGGCAATGTTGAATATCCCAGCCATCTACGTCACCAAAGACATTCTCGTGGACATAATCTGAAGTGATTTCTCCAACCGCGACGATTTCCCAATTGCAACCGTTGGGACGCTTCAATACTACAAGATCACCTTTGGCAAGCTCTTCTGCTATTGTCTTGATAAATGGACGATACGCCCAACTATCAGGATTGTTATAAGCATCTTTGTTAGAGAAGTAGCCGCCTTCGGAGCCAGGGCCAACGAGAATCACTCCGAATTTCAAAAATACATCGGCATAATCACGGCTTCCATCACCTGCTGCTACTTGCCAAATCGTCACCTAGTACTCCTAAAGCAATTTAACGCCCAGCTTCAGCGGGAGCAGTATCCGATCGCTGCAAGACGTTGCTGACGGGTCGTTATTTATTTTCTCTTTTTATTTTTCTTTTCCAACTCCTGCATCGCTAAAGTAATATGTACATAGTTAAATTCGTCTACTGCTTTAGCTAGTGATTTTTGCCCGTTTAAATTTAGATGCTTGAATCTATCTTGCATATCTCTTAAAAAATTAAAGTAACCATCAAAGTCCTTTGAATATTTTTTGAATTCAAAAGTTCCATTTTTAAATGCATCCAGTTGAGCATAGTGTTTTTTAGATTTTTCTCCTCTAATGTAAGCATCCCACATTACAAAGACGTTTGGATTTTTTAAGTGCATCAGTTTTGGTGCACCTGTGAACTTAATACCTTCGATTTCTGATAATGAATTGTAAATTGTCTGAATGTCGCTTTTATAGTTGTCAAAATTAATTGTCTTAAAGTCTTGTCCTTTGAGTTTATCAAAATTTAGTTTGAGTTTTTCAAGTACCGTTTTGAAATTATCAATGTCAAATTGTTTAACTGCATAACGAAAAATAGCAAAGTTCCAGGTTGTCAAGATTAAGAGTAGTCCTTCTGTTTCAAAGCCAGAGTCAATTAGATTTTTAGCAAGGGTGAAAAAGTTTGTTCTTCCTTCTCTTTTATCAAAATCTTCCGTTGTTTTGTTAAATATATCAATATCAATCATTGTGTCTCTATGTGTTTTATAATGCGAGTCAACATTGTTTATATGGGTGATGTTAATATTGCAACCGGAGATAGTGCTGTCAGCATAAAACCCCTCATAAGAAAATGCAATTTAAATCTAATATCCTAATATTATACAATAATCAATACTTTTCCTGTTTTCTCACTTGGATGTTATATTGATCGGCTTAATATCCTAACTCATTTACTAGGGGTTCTCAATTTCGTTCATTTAATGAATTCTATTTGAAATAGAGGCTATTTTACAGAATTGTTGAACGCTTTGTTACAGCTATGCTCGATGAGCATCTCACTGCTATTGTCAGATTTCTTTAAATTCCAAAGGTTCAATATTGATTTTTACTCTTACCGGCCCTTGACAGTTTAGCCCATACACCAAGATAAATATCCGCCCTTTTTTGTTTCTTAATTCAATCTCATGTGTGAAATTACTGTAATCAATCAGCATAACTTGTTCTTTCATATAGTCGGCAAGTACAGACTTTTCAACTACAACCCTGTACTCATAATCGTCTCCAGCTTCTTTCAATAACATGTCTTCGGGGATTTTTAGACTTTTTATCAATTTTGCCATATCAGACTTGTAACGACTTCTGACAGTAAGCAAGTCAGTTCCTTTCTGATTTGACTTCTGTACCACGCTGTAAAACCCATCTTTCGTAAATATCCACATTCAGACAAGCCTTTCTTTTAGGGCATGATGACAAAATATCCTTCATAAATGTTTTATGCTCGCTTTCTTCAGTCTTTCTTAAAAATTGATTCCAACTTCATCTTGGCTGTTTCAATTTTTTCAGAAGCTTCTTTTTGACTGGCTTGCGGCACAGAGCCAAATTTAAAATAATCACAAAAATTGCTTCGGTTCTTTACAATTACTCTATCTGCCTGAGGCTCCAGACAATCATTATAGGCACCAATTTTGTGAAATCCACAATTCAGGCAACAGTGAAGATCCGAGCCACAAAATATACAGACCTCCTGTCTTCCGATAGGAGGTCTTATATCCAGTTCTTTTAAACACACGTGACACTTTATCATAGTCCACCATCGACTCTCTTCTTTAATTCCTTCCCTACCTTAAAAAACGGCAACTTTTTCGATTCTACGTTTGTCGTCTTTCCTGTCTTCGGGTTCCTTCCGGTATAAGCATCATAGTTCCGTACAGTGAAGCATCCCAATCCACGAATTTCAATTCTTCCATCATTCTTTAAAGTATCTGTAAAACCATCAAAGATAAGGTCAATTATTTGTGCAGCTACCTGATTTGTAAGATTATTCTTTTTAGCTAATTCCTGGATTAAATCCGATTTATTCATAACAGTTCCTTAATTAATAATATTTTGATTATTTCCCAGTTGATCAAATCGCTCTCGTATACATGCCACAAGTATTCTTAAATCATTTTCCGGCAATTTCGAAAGAAAGTCCAGATCAGTATCTGTCTTGAGCAATTTTTTGATGATTTCCAGCAGGCCTTCTTTGTTTATCGTATCAGCAGACAATTATTCCTCCTCTGCAACTTTAAATAATCAAGGACAAACCAAATCGGCTATATACAAAAATAATAAAGAAGCAAATTAAAATATCAAGAATGACCGGGATTAAAAAATGACAAATAACTGTATTTTTAAGATAATTAGCGTTTTCTTAAACATACCCTTTTCTATAAAAATAGAATGATTACCTGTTGAAATAATTATTTTACTATTATCGTTCCCAAGACTTTTCTATGCTCTTTGTCTTAGCAACAACAGGTGTCTTTTCCGAAGCTTTCATAATGCTATGGCCGTCATAAATTACATCATTAAGTAAAAGTCGCTCCGGCACTGCTAGTTTTGTTGCCGGAACAAGATATTTCTTGGTGTTGTCGATGCTTTCAATCCGGTGATATGTTTTCCCCTGGTGTTGCAGATCGCCGCGGTATTCGCCTGTAATCGGCTCGTTAAGCTCGCCTTTCGGCACCTCCAGATACTTCCTTCCCGATATCGTGACTTCCTGGAATTTGTCGGTTTCTTTCTCAATTGTTTCGTATCCTCTGCGGTTTGCATAGTCGGATACAAGAGATTTTAAATTTCTTTTTTCTATGGCTTCAATAAAGGCTTCCCTGCTCTGGAAATTGTTTTTCCCGTAATAAAGTGTCGCATCCTCCCGATGTCTGGACAGGGAAACATAGGTTAAATGTTTGTCAAACCGTTTTTCCACCAGGACAAAAGAACGGTCAACGGTTGATCCCTGGGACTTGTGAACGGTCATAGCGTAACCATAATCAATATTCCTGTACTGACCCGGATCAAAAGAAACCATTTTCCCGTTTTCCAGTCTCACCAGAATTGATTTTTCTATAGCTTTGTCGTCAATCTTCAGGACTGTGCCCAGTGATCCGTTTTTAACATCCATTCCTTTGTTGTTCTCCAGAAAGATAATCCTTTCTCCTTCAGAAAAGGCTTTTGTTCCCTTCTCCGTATTTATGAAGTGCTCTTTTTCTCCCAGCCGCCCTTCCCTTCTTGCTTCCGCCCTCGCCCGTTCATTCAAGGCTGTAACTTGTTTGTTGGAATAGGCCAGAATTAAAGATGACTTGTCTGGATTTTGACTGGTATATTCCTTCCAGTCATTGACAAGTTTATCTGTTGCCTGATCGATATTTTGCCCTTCAAATATCTTTCCGTGATCGGCATATTTTTCAATGGCTTCCTTCATTTTTCCTGAAGGGTTGGACATTTCGCTGGTGGCTGCCGCCTGCCATTGTGTTTTTTGTCTCCTTACCAGGAGAACGTTGCAGCAACCCACATGATCCATAATCCCCCGGGCTGCGCCTCCGGCTTCGATGGCCGGCAATTGTTCGATATCGCCGGTCATAATGACCTTTCCTCCCGCCTGATCAATCCGGTCAAGTATGTCGTGCATCTGCCTTGTGCCGATGATACCAACTTCGTCGATAACCAGTATATCCTTTTCCGTGGGCAGTTCCCTACCCTTCTCCCAATTGCTTAGTTTGGAAAATATGGTTGTGCTTTCTATTCCACTGGAATGCTCCAGGTTCTCTGCGGCAATCCCGGAAAGCGCCACTCCCTGCACCCGGTATCCTTCCGCTTCATATGCTTCC
>CAZRMB010000062.1:2918-10582 GCA_964600925.1 uncultured Syntrophomonas sp. | reverse complement strand
CAGGCGGTAAAAGTCCCGGTCTGGAAAAAAACCATGGCCAGGCTGCTGGGCAACATCGTTCCCGGTCTGAGCATGCCGACCGGACTCGAAAGCAGCGCCCTTTCCCATGATCAGCAGGTGGTTGATGATTATAGCAATGATCCGCTGGTTCATGACCTGGTCAGCGCCCGTTGGTATATGGAGTTCACAAAAGCCGGGGAGGAATGTCTGCAAAGATCCGCGGAACTGACCTTGCCTCTGCTTATCGTCCACGGTTCCTCTGACGCAATCGTTGATCCGCGGGGCAGCAGACAGGTAATGGAAAAGGCCGGTTCACATGACAAACAATTATTTATCTTTGACGGACTTTATCATGAAACCATGAATGAGCTCCTGCCCGAGCGGGACAAGGTGCTTGATACATTTAGAAGCTGGATCATCCGGCAGGTGGAAGGAAAAACAGTGGAAGTGTAGTGATCGGTTTTAATTATAGAAGAGAAAAGGGATCACAGCCGGTTTTTGGCGTCGATCCCTTTGCTTTTCTGCAAAATTGATGCGGTTATAGCAATAATCACTTGGAATTATGCTGCTTGGGTTACATCCATGACTGGCATAAGTCTTATAACTGAAATTAATAGTATTAATATAAATTACATATGATAAAATGATTATAGGTGATTTTAAACAACTGGTTAGAAGAGGAGTGAATATAAAATGAAAAAAGTTGTTGATGCCCGCGGTCTTAGCTGTCCGCAGCCGGTAGTTCTGACAAAAAAAGCACTGGAAGGTACAGATGTACGCGAGGTGCTGACGATAGTAGACAATCAAACCGCTCTGGAAAATGTATCCCGGATGGTTAAAACCCTGCAGTTGGAAAGTATGGTTGATGAAAAGGAAGGCCAATACTATATAAGTATTTTTAAAGAAGAGGGACTGCAGGGAAAGGATGAAAAAGAAACCCTGGAAGGCAATACGGTAATCCTGATAAGCAGTAATGTACTTGGCAGCGGGGATGATAAACTGGGCGGGATCTTGATGAAAAGTTTCCTGTACACCCTGACCCAGATGGAAGGCGAAATCAAGTGTGTTATTTTTATGAACAGCGGAGTTCTGTTAACGACAGCAGGATCAGAATTGATCGAACATCTGCAGGCCCTTGCCGACCATGGAACGGAGATTCTCTCCTGCGGGACCTGTCTCGATTTTTACAATGTCAGCAGTAAATTGGCGGTAGGCATAGTAACCAATATGTATACGATCACGGAAAAGCTCCTGCATGCCGGAAGAGTCCTTTCTTTTTAAACATCAAACAACAGTCAGAGAGTCGTTTCTAACGGCTCTCTGACTCTCTCTTGTTTGTTGCCAGCACACTTGATCCTGAGAATAATAGTAAATTCCTATAATCGTTATTCAATTGAAAATGATTTTGTTGCTTTCAGTAAATGTTTCTCTCCCACTCTTTTCATTGTTTGTAACCATTTTAGCTCGTTAATTAATAATCTATAGATAAAAGGGAAAAATGAAAATAATTTAAAAATGGGAGGCCGCCTTGATGGGATGGAAAGAAAAAGGGAATTACTATATCGAGGAGATCGAACTGGCAGTAGACGGATTGAATGAGCGGATGAAAGAACTGATTCAGGAAGGCAACGTTCGTCGTCTGATCATTCGCAAAGATAACGGCGACAAATTAATTGAGATCCCGCTTACGGCCGGAGTGGCTGTGGGAAGTATTATAGCGCTCATTTGGCCTGTTATTGCTGCCGCTGCTGCAGTGACTGGACTGCTTACCCGTATTAAAATTCAAGTCGTGAGAAAATGGGATGAGTAATTATTTGCCCGGCAAGCAACATACTTGTGAGTAAAATTCAATCAGCATATGTTATGATATAAATATAGACAAAATGGTAATAAATTCTTGCCAGAATAATTAAAAGGAGGAATTGGACATGCGGTTAAGCGCTCGCAACAGTTTAAAAGGCAAGGTAGTGAAGATCGTTCCGGGTACAGTGAATACCGAAGTTCATCTGCAGCTTGCCGGAGGAGAAACGATCGTTTCGATCATCACCAAAGAATCGGCTGCCAGTCTTGGCTTGGAAGTTGGTAAAGAAGCCTATGCAGTTATCAAGGCCTCCAGCATAATGATTGGTGTAGATCACTAGAAAACCGTTAAAGAATATGAGCAAGGGAGAAAAACCCTTGCTTTTTTTTGCGGATATTTTACTGACATTTGTGGCAGTATCCGTAAATTTCAAAATAATGATGCATCGGTCTGAAATCATGACTTTCAATAATGCCGGTAATTTCCCTGGCCATTGGACAGGTAATGATATTTTCAATATCTCCGCATTTCATACATACCAAATGATGATGGTGACCGGCCAGGGAAAGCTCAAAACGGGCTTTGCCGTCAGCAAAACTGGTGCGATCAATTTGGCCTGTCTCCGTCAGTACCTCCAAATTCCGATATACAGTGCCCAGACTTATCTTGGGGTGTTGTACTTTTACGGCCTGATATATCTCCTCCGCCGACAGATGCGATTGTTGCCTGGACAGCATATCCAAAATCGCCTGGCGTTGTTTGCTGTT
This sequence comes from uncultured Syntrophomonas sp., assembly GCA_964600925.1. GTDB lineage: Bacteria > Bacillota > Syntrophomonadia > Syntrophomonadales > Syntrophomonadaceae > Syntrophomonas_B. The sequence continues at coordinate 8,014 of CAZRMB010000062.1, read as the reverse complement.
GCGTACCGTTCTGACGTTGAGGTTGTCTGCATGAATTTCCTGCATATTCGTTGACTCCTTTAGATGGATTTGGTTTTTCCAAAGAGGCTCAGGATAAACAATACACTGGCGCAAAGAACGATGGTCGCCCCGCTGGCCGTACCCCAATAATAGGAGCAAATAAGACCGCTCAATCCGGAAATAACTGCTATTAGCAAAGTAATCAAGTGGTATTGACGCATATTTACGGCGATATTGCGGGCTGCTGCTGCCGGCAGGACCAGCAGGGAATTGATGATCAGGATGCCGACCCATTGAATGGATACGGTTACTACCAGCGCTACAATTATACTGAAAGCGATCTCGACAACTCGGACGTTGACTCCCCGGCTACGGGCCAGAGATGAATTTACACTTACCAGCAGAAGTTGGTTAAAAAATATTGACCAAAATAGAAGGACCAGAAGCAAAACTGCTGTCAGGATCATGATCTGACTGACGGAGATGCTTAGAAGATCACCGATCAGGTAATTTGAATATTTGGCAAAACCTCCCTCCCGGGAGAGAATAACGATACCCAGCGCTACCGCTGTGGAAGAAAATACACCGATGATCGTATCCGGCGAAGACCTGCCGCGGGCTTTAACGTTGGAAATACCGATTGCCAGGATAATTGAGAAAGCCAGCATAGCCAACAGCGGATCTCCCATTCCTAATAAAACACCGATGGCAATACCGGTCAAAGCCGAGTGGCCGATCGCATCAGAGAAAAAAGCCATTTTATTGTTCACGACCATGGTGCCCAGGATGGCAAAGAGAGGCGTTACCAGCAGCACAGCCAGAAGTGCGTTAAGCATGAAATGATATTGTGTCCACTCAAATGGCAGCCAGTTCTGCATCCAAATATAAAATGCTTCCATATTTATACACCATCTTTCAGGTCGATGATTTGACCCTTAGGCAGCGCAGGCACTGCGATGCGTCCAAACACACCTGTTACATAAGGGTCGTTGAAAACTTGGGCAGGGGTGCCGCTGCTTTTCACGGTTTGATCGAGATAAACGATCCGGTCAGCAAAACGAGCCATGAGCGGCAAATCATGGGATACCAGAATAATCGATAAATCATAACGGCGCCGCAAATCGGAAACCATTTCGTAAAAAAGTTCCATACCAGGCTGGTCAACGCCGGAAACAGGTTCATCCAGCAGCAAGAGATCCGGAATCGGGGTCAGAGCCAGTGCCAAAAGTACCCGCTGCAGTTCGCCTCCGGAAAGATTGCCCAGTCGCTGATCATGCAGATGTTCCGCTTGTACTCTGGCCAGACTTTCCATCGCCTTCTGGCGCAAGGAGCGCGAATGAGCAGCAAAAGCGGGCAGACGACTATTACCGGCAGCAAACAGGTCCATCACACTCAGCGGTGAACTGAGATCAAAATCCAGATGCTGTGGCACATAACCAATAACCGGGACGCCCGTATTTTGGTCGGCAGCATCAAGGTAATTCAAATTTCCGCTGTGCTTCAGTTCTCCCAGAATCGCTTTTAACAGAGTGCTTTTTCCCGCCCCGTTGGGGCCGATCACAGCAGTCAATTCACCGCAGTGAATATGGAGATTGACGTCATGCAGAATTTCTTTGCTGCCGAATTTAACCCCGAAATGTTCAACTTTGGTACAACACAGACCACAGAATTCATTACCTTGTTTTTCACAGCCGTTTGGATATGCCATCAGCGCAGTGCCTCCTTTAAGGCGACTAAATTATTTCTCATGATGTTTAAATAAGCATCCGCGTCATCGGGACCGGTCACGGCAGGATCAAGGACATAAACCCGGGCTCCCGTCTCCTTGGCAATAACCTCGGCAGAGCCGCTGGGATATTGCGGTTCAACAAACAAGGCCGGAACTTTGGCGGTCTTGACAATTTCAATGGTTTCGGTAATTTCCCTGGCGCTTGGTTCTGAACCGGGCTCACGTTCGACTACGGCTACTATATTCAGATCAAATTCCTCGGCAAAATACGGAAAGGCTTCATGAAAGCTAACAATATTGCGCTGCGGGAGCTGGTCCAGCGCAGCATGCATTTCCTTGCGCAGGTTTTCCAATTTGGCGATATAAGCTGTGCTGTTCTGTTCGTATTGAGAGGCACGGTCAGGATCAAGCGCAGACAGCTGCTGGCTGATATATTTTACTTCCTGTATGGCTCCGGCCAGGCTGACCCAAACATGAGGGTTGGGGTCGGTCTGCCCGGTGTTATTGATCAATTTGATACCCTGCGTTGCAGTTATGATTTTGAGCTGCTTCTGCTGAGCGGTAACTTTATCCATAAAACTTTCACTGCCCGCTCCGTTGACAATAAAAATATCAGCTTTCTGCAGCGTTTTTACATTATCGGGAGTAAGCTGATAGTCGTGCAGGCAGCCGGTCTGCGGACCGGTTAAATTAATTAATTCTACGCCGGCAACATCAGCCGTTATATTTTTGGCCATTATATATATGGGATAGAATGAAGTAACAATGGTCAGATCGTTATCGGCCTGGGAATTCGCAGATGGCTGGCTGACATTTGCGTTACAACCGCTGATTAAAATTGAAGTTGTTATTAAAAGTAAAGCCAGATATCTTTTAATTAGTGAAGAGAAAGAAAATGGATGCAAAATTTATCCCCCTTAATTTAAATAGTAATCGTTCCTATTATCGTTTATTTTATACCTGGCTGAAAGAATGTCAAGGCAGACAAAGGGAGGAAGCATCTTTTTGTCGGTTGCAAATAAATGGCAGAACAAAATTTGGATTATGTTATAATGTTCAAAAAAAGAAGGGAGACCAAGCTTTGAAAATTGTGGTCGTAGATGGCCAGGGGGGCGGCATTGGAAGGCTTATCGTGGAAAAATTACGGCAGGCGCTGGGTGCTTCTGCAAATATTATTGGGTTAGGTACAAATGCTGTCGCCAGTTCGGCAATGTTGAAGGCTGGGGCCAATGAGGGAGCCAGCGGAGAAAACGCGGTCATTTATAACGTGCGCAAAGCTGATTGCATTGTCGGTTCAATTGCGATAATTGCTGCCAATTCGTTTGCCGGGGAATTAAGCCCGCGTATGGCGGAAGCGATTGCCTCGGCTGATGCAGTTAAAATATTAATTCCTTTAAACCGGGCGGGAATAAAAATCCCTGGGATAACGGGAGAATCACTGCCCTTGCAGGTAGACCAGCTGGTGGAAAAAGTGCAGGAGCTTGGCGAACAGATGGAATTGGCTTAGTTAAAATGCCATATTGGACGGAATAATGGAAAGGTGGGAGATCAATGTGTAAGGATTTGCCTCCCCTGGAAAGGGCGGTTCAGTTTCACGGGCATGTTTGTCCGGGACTGTTGATGGGAATAAGGGTGGCCGAGTTCGCGCAAAAGCATCTTGGAGTAAATCAGGATATCGATGAAGAACTGGTGGCAATCGTTGAAACGAATTCCTGCGGGGTGGATGCCATTCAATCGATTTTAGGCTGTACTTTTGGCAAAGGCAATTTAATTTATAAAGATTATGGCAAAAACGTGTATACGATTGCCAGTCGGGAGAAAAAACGCGCGGTGCGCATCGCTCAAAAATACCGCGATAAGAAAAGTCCTGAATCCATTCGTTACCGGGAGCTGAACAATCAGGATCATCTGACCGAGGAAGAAGAAGCGGAGAGAGAAGATCTGCTGGCGCTAATATTTGAGAATACCATGAGTGCACCTTTTGAAGATCTATTTAACTGGCAGGATATTGATTTGGTATTTCCGGAAAAAGCGCAGATTCATGCCACCATTCAATGCGCAGTATGCGGCGAAGGGGTTATGGACAGTAAAGCGACCGAGAGTGCGGAAGGCTTGATCTGTAAAGCCTGTCTGTTTGCAAAGGAGGGTTTGGCCTGATGTGTGAATCCAACGTATATATCGATCGCGCCGGGCAGGAGGAACTGCTTATGGAAAGTGTGGATCGCATCATTCCAGCGGAAGATGGCAGCATTTTTATGGAGAATATATTTGGGGAGCGCAAGGTAGTCAAGGCTCGTATCAAGGAAATGGAACTGGTTCATCATCGCATCATTCTGGAAGAGATCGATAGACCGGAGGTTCTTGAGCGCAACCAGGAGATATGGCTGGAACCGGACACTGATCATGGACATTTTCACGCCGGTGAGGAAGTGGTCCTTAAATTGTCCAAAGGTTATAACATGAAACCTGATCAAGGGGCCGATTATTCTGCCATGGAGGCTTTTGCGGTCAATGAGGGTGCCGCTGATCCGATCCATATCCATGATCATCATGACAGTAAGGAAATCAATCTGGGTCAGGAAGCCGACGGCCTTTTACAGATATATGTGCATGAACATGGCATCCGGGAGCTTTATGCCAAGGTAGTCATGGAAATCGGTCATCACCATCATCACGGACTGCAGCCTTTGGGTCTGCCGCTGGAAATTGTCCCGAGCGATTACAGTCATGCACGTATGGGGGAAAGTTATGAGATCCAGGTTCTGCAAAATGGACAGCCGTTGGCAGGAGCTGAGGTCAAAGTTACTTATGCCAGTACTCGCAGCAAGGATTATCCGCATCACCTGACAACCAGTGAAGACGGGCGGACCAAGATATTTTTAAGTGCGCGGGGCAATTATCTGTTTTCCGTTGCGACGCAAAATATTACCAGTACGTTCACCCTGGTAAAAAGCTTTTGATTTTGGCAATTTAAAATAATTCTATTCAGTCAGACAGGAAATATTAAACCTATGTCGAATATCGTGCAATATAATAGCGCTATGAAGGTGCTGCACTGACAAACGGTTTATTCTAAAATTGTATAAAACAAAAAATATCATGAAGGTATTAACCGTACAAACGGTCGATACCTTCTTTCTTGTTTTAAGTTTAGATAAACACCGGCATGTCAGATAAAATATGCCGAGGAGGAAAAACGAATGCATATACCGGATGGATATCTGAGTCCCCAGACAGCCATTCCTTTCGTGGTCCTGATGGTCCCGGTGTGGGGTGCAGCTATTAAAAAAGTTCAATCAAACTTAAAAAAGAAAGAAGTACCCGTATTGGCAATCGGTGCAGCCTTTAGCTTTACCATTATGATGTT